>NZ_PVBL01000012.1:0-171850 GCF_002968555.1 Neorhizobium sp. T6_25 | reverse complement strand
GTTCATGCCGCCGGCCGAACCGGCGTCGGTGCCGATGGTTTCCTGGCCCCAGCCGATAATGTCCTTCGAAATCAGGTATTGGATCGCTTCGGCGGTCGGGCCGGGAGAGTGCGGGCCGTTCTCGTCGGCATTCAGGAAGGTGTCGGTCGAGCCGTTGCGCTTGTACCAGTCGGAGCGCATCAGCACCCAGCTGCCGGCTTCGATCGCGCCGTGCTCGGCTTCCCATTCCTTGATGCTCTCGACGGTGAGCAGATAATCCGGGTTTTCGGCGGCTTCCCTGGAACGGTCGATGACATTGACCGGCGCCACGAAATTCTGCGGCGGGATGGTGTCGGTCGTGTTGTTCGGTTTGTCCTTACCGGTGATCCAATGACAGGGCGCATCGAAATGGGTGCCGGTGTGCTCGCCGAGCTCCAGCCAGTTCCAGGCCCAGAACGGACCGTCCTCGTTGTATTCGGAGATCGTATGGACGGCGACCTTAGGCGTGTTCTTGCCGAACTGCGGCGGCAGGTAAAGAACGGGGGTGTCCGGCCCGAGCGGCGCCGTCAGGTCCACGACCTTGACCGAGCCGGAGAGAAGAGCGGAAGCGAGACTGGTGAGCGTGCTGGAAGACATGGTGCCGGGGTCCCCTTGAATGACCGGTTTCGTTAAGCCGGGCAGCAGCCGGTTTCCTCTCCGGATGCCGCTAACCGATGAAGGAGCCTATTGCAGAAAATATGAGGATGCAAGCAATCGGGTGGGGCTGCGTCGAGCAAATTTCCGTGGCGCATTCTCGAACAAAACCGCAAGTTTCCATAGGAAGCAGCTTGTTTCTGACTTCATAGAGGGCAAGTTCGAGCGGCAATTCGCCTGCCGGCAAATTGCCCATCCATGCTCCTCTCGTGAGAAAGTATATGCATATGGATGAATAATAGGACCGAGTGAGGGCGCCTTTTGACCCGGCGGTGATCGAGCGGCGGCGATAAAGGGCTTGCGAGCGGCATCCGTCAGCGGGGCAATGGCAGCCTGCGAACCTTTGACATTTCAAATATCTGCTTCTAGACGGTGGTCAGTGACAGAGGCAACATTCGGAATGGCAGAAGCGGATGCGATCGACGTCGATCTGGAGATCATCGTCCATGGCGCCCATGGGCGGTCGAAGCCCGAGCTACGCCTGTGGCTGCGGATGCTGTCTACCACCAAGCTGATCAGCCAGGAAATCCGCCGCCGGCTGCGTGCCGAATTCGGCGCGACCCTGCCGCAGTTCGACCTGATGGCGCAGCTTTATCGCGAGAAGGACGGGCTTCGTCTCGGCGAACTTTCCAAGCGCACCATGGTCACCAACGGCAATGTCACAGGGCTCGTCGAGAGGCTCGAAGCGGACGGCTACGTCCAGCGGGTGACGCCGCAGGGCGATCGCCGCGTGACGGTCGCAAAACTCACCGAGGCGGGTGCGACACTGTTTGCGGCGATGGCCGCGGCGCACGAAGGCTGGCTGCAGGACATGATGGCGGATATCGGCCCGGATGCGGTTGCTGCGCTCTGGGCGGAGATCGGCACGGTCAAGACCTCCGCCAACAACCACCTTTCCGGCGCCGCCTTCGAATAGGCTATGCCGCCGGCGTCAGCGCTTCTTTTCCTTGTTGAACCTCTGTTCGAGCAGATTGACCAGCCGCACCATCGGCCAGAGGAAGGCGATGTAGATCAGCGCAGCCCCGATCAGCGGCGTCGGGTTGGCATGAAGCGCCTGCGCGTCCGTGGCTTCCTTGAGGAGCTCCGGTAGCGCAACGGTTGAGGCGAGCGAGGTATCCTTGAACATCGAGACGCAGTTGTTGGTCATCGGCGGAATGACGATGCGGATCGCCTGCGGCAGCACGACCTTGCGCAGCGTGACGAAGAAAGGCAGGCCGAGGGCCGCCGCCGCCTCGAACTGGCCGCGAGGAATGCCCTCGATGCCGGAGCGGAAGATTTCGGCCGAATAGGCGGCCATGACGATCGAGAAGGCAAGGCCCGCGGATGTCCAGGAGGACAGGCGGATGCCGACGAACGGCAGCGCGTAGTAGATCAGGATCAGCACCACCAGCATCGGCGCCGCGCGGAAGATGTCGATGTAGAAAACCGCCAGATACCGCACCGGCTTCGGTCCGTAGAGGCGCAGGAGCGCGATCACCAGGCCGATCGGAATGCCGATGCCGATGCCCGCCACGCCGAGCAGGAAGGTGTTGATCAGTCCGCGCAGCAGCGCCGGAAACGCGTCGCCGAGAACCCCGAGGTTGAAGAATGTATCGAGGAGGGTCATTTCCTGGTGCCTCTAAGCTCATGAAAAAGCCGGCCGTCGCCGGCCGGCATGATTGGGTGCAATATCGGTAGCCGGCTCAGGGCTTCGGCAGCGGCTGTTCGACGGCGGAGGCGGAACCGGCGGCCGGATCTGAGCCGAACCACTTCTTGTGGATCGCGGCCAGCGTGCCGTCCTTCTTCATGGCGGTGATCGCGTCGTTCGCCTTGGCGAGCAACGGATGGTCCTTGGTCATCATCAGGCCGTACTGTTCGCCGGTCTTGATGCGCACCTTCACGGCAAGATCCTTCATCTTGAGGAAGGCATATTCCATGCCCGGGACGTCGCTGACGGCCACGTCGGCACGGCCGGAGGAGAGATCCATCAGCAGATCCTGCTGGGCATTGTAGCTCTTGATGTCGGTGATACCGTATTTTTCCTTGTTGTCCTTGGCCCACTTGTCGCCCGTGGAGCCGGCCAGGACGCCGACGACCTTGCCCTTCAGGTCTTCGACCTTGGACACGGTCGCTTCCTTGCGGGTGGCGATGCCCATGTCGGCGTCATAATAGGCCTGCGTGAAGGACTGGCTGCCGAGACGCTCCTTGGTGATGGTGATCGAGGAGATCGCCACATCGATGCGCTTGGAGGAGGTGGCGGCGAACAGAGCCTGGAAGCCGAGGTCTGAAATCTCAACCGTCATGCCGAGGCGCTTGGCGACTTCGTTGACGATGTCGACCTCGAAACCCTCGAAAGTACCCGTCGCCGTCTTGTATTCGAAGGGCGGATTGCTCGGATAGGAGCCAACGGCAAGCGCTGCGGCGGAGGCCAGACCGGCGCTTGCGACGGACAGGGCGGCAGCACCCGCGAGGCCTAAAACGGCGCGGCGGAAAAGGCTCATGGTCATGATTGCGTTCCCTCTGTTTTGGTGACCGGCGGGCGTTTTTTCTGCCGGATCGGATGCGAAATTGTTCTTGATGGCCGGCAGGTGGAGCTACGTGACGCAAGCCCTCTCCCAAGAGCTATCCGGCGGCGTCCCTATCCTCTTCAACGCGCGTGGAAGCGGATCGTGATCGAAAATCCAGCAAGATTCAAGCGGAAAGATTGAAGCTTAAATCATGTCGGGGTGGTTCGTTTTGGTCAGGTAAACCTGCTTGAAAAATAGTTTAGGTCTAAACTTGTTTTTCGCCGCCAGCGGTTCGATAGTGGACCACCAACGGGGAACAGAGGCCGCCCGCAATCGTTGCGGTCCCATAGAAGCAGGAAGCCGAGCCATGCGTTTTGCCTATTTCGCCTTTTTCGAGAATGTCGATGGAAGTCAGCTCGCCGTGAGCAAGGCAGACGTCGAGACCGTCGCTGAAATCATCAAGCTGACGCCGGGGCTGACCACCGCCAATCTCTACACGCCTGAAGTTACCAAGGACATGTACAACAAAGACGAGCAGTCGCCGATCTTCGGCATGCAGCTCTACTTCAACGAGTTGACCGAGCTCGAGGATGCGATGGCGCCGGCCGGCCACCTGCATCAGCTTGCGGCATCCGGCGTGCTGTCGAGCATTCGCGGCGCCAGGGGCACGCAACAGGCCATGTATGCGCGGCATTTTCCGGTCGACGACGCCAAGCTCGATATAGAAAAGAACGGCAATCCCTGCTCCTACGTGGTGCACTATACCGGTCCGGCCGAGGACCTGAACGTCTGGATGCACCATTACGTCAGCCATCACCCGCAGGTGATGCGCACCTTCCCGGGCATCCGCAAGATCGAGGTCCTGTCGCGGGTCGACTGGTGCGGGTTCCTTCCCTGGGAGCGGGTCAACCACATGCAGCGCAACCGGGTGATGTTCGACAGCCCGGCCGCATTGCAGGCGGCGCTGCAGTCGCCGGCGCGCATCGCCATGCGCGAGGACTTCAAGACCTTCCCGCCCTTCGAAGGCGGCAATTCCCACTTCCCGATGGAGACTCAGATCGTCGTCCCGTAAAAAGGCTCGCCGGCTGAAGGCGAAGTCATTCGACCTGATAGCCGGCTTCCGCCAGCACCGGCGACCATTCGGCATTGACGTCGTCCGGGGGCACGGCGGCGAGCAGGCTGCGGGTATAGGCGTGTTTCGGGTCGGCAAATACCGTTTCCGTTCGGCCGCTTTCCACCACTTCACCGCGATACATGACCATCACCCGATCGCAGAGATAACGCACGACGGAAAGGTCGTGGCTGATGAACAGCATGGAGAAGCCATGCTCGTCGCGAAGCTTCAGCAGAAGGTCGAGAAGCTGGGCCTGAACCGAGACGTCGAGGCCGGAAACGATCTCGTCGGCGACGAGGATTTTCGGCAGAGTGCAGAGCGCGCGGGCAATGTTGACGCGCTGTTTCTGACCGCCAGAAAGCTGCGAGGGGAAGCGCATCGCCGCATCCGGCGGCAGGCCGATTTCTTTCAGCAGTTCGGCGGCGCGGTCCATGCGCTCGCGGGTGCTGTTGTGCAATCCGCTCGCCTCGTTCGCCTGGGTGACGATGCTGCCGATCCGCCGGCGCGGGTTGAGCGCCGATTGCGGGTCCTGGAAGACCATCTGGATGTATTCGCGGCGATAGGCCCGGTCGGCATTGCCGTTGGCGGTAATGTCGCGGCCGGCCAGCGTGATCCTGCCGTCTGTCGGCGTGTCGAGGCCGACGACGAGGCGTGCGAGCGAGCTCTTGCCGCTGCCGCTTTCGCCGACGATGCCGACGAACTCACCCTCGCCGAGCGCAAAATCGACGCTGTTGACGGCCTTGAAGCTGCTGCGCTTGGCGAACGGACTCCAGGCGGTGGTGTAGGCCTTGGTGAGCTTCTCGCCGTTGAGATGGATCTTGGCCGAGGCGATCTCGCGGCCGGGCGCCAGCGGCGGCGGCACGATGTCCGGCGTCTTTTCGGTGCGGATGCAGGCGGCGATATGGTTCGGGCCGATATCGGCCAGTGGCGGTTCCGCCTGGGTGCATGCCTCGATCGCGTTCGGACAGCGCGAGGCGAAACGGCAGCCCTTCAACTCCTTCAGCACCCGCAGGCCCGGCATGCGCTCGGGCAGGATGAAGAGGCCGCGGCGCGGGCCGGTGATGGTCGGATTGGCGAGCTGCAGGCAACGCGTATAGGGATGCGCCGGGGACGAGAAAAGCTGCTTTGCCGGGCCGCGCTCGGCGGGCCGGCCGGCATAAAGTACCATGATCTCGTCGCTGATCTGCGAGGCGAGGCGCAGGTCGTGGGTGATGAAGATCACCGCCGTGCCGTCGCGCTTCTGCATTTCGGCGATCAGCTTGACGATGCGGGCCTGGATCGTCACGTCGAGCGCCGTGGTCGGTTCGTCGGCGATCAAGAGACGCGGGTGGCTGGCAAAGGCCATGGCGATCAGGATGCGCTGGCACATGCCGCCGGAAAGCTGGTGCGGATATTTTTCGAGCAGCGCCGCGCCATGCGGCAGATGTACGGATTCGAACTCCTTCAGCGCCCGCTCGCGCCAGTTTTCACCGGGGGCAAGGCCGATCCGCAGAAGATGTTCCTTGATCTGCTGACCGACCGTCAGCACCGGGTTGAGGCCGGAAAGCGGCTCTTGCGGGATGAAGGCGATATCGCGGCCGAGCAGGCTGCGGCGGCGTTCCGGCAACATGCTCACCAGGTCCTCGCCATCGAAGGCGAGCGTGCCCTTGGTGACCGCAAACCCCTTTGGCAGATATTGCGAGATGGTGCGGCCGATCATCGACTTGCCGGCACCGGATTCGCCGACCAGGCCCAGGATCTTGCCAGGCTCCAGCGAGAAGTTGAGGTCGGTCAGGACCGGGAAACTTTCCTTGGCTCCTACCGATTCGACGCAGAGATTTCGCGCGGAAAGAATGGGATTTTTGGGCGAGGGAATGGCCATGTCAGGTGCGCTCCGTCTGGGTCAGGCGCGTGTCGAGGGTGCGGCGCAGGCCGTCGCCCAGGATATTGAAGCCGAAGACCGCGAAGAAGATCGCGAAGATCGGCGCGATCAGGTTGAACGGCGCCTCGTAGATGTTCTGGCGCGCATCGGCGATCATCTGCCCCCAGGCCGGCGTTTCCGAGCCAACGCTCATGCCGACGAAGGAGAGGATCGCCTCGACGATGATGGCGACGCCCATTTCGAGGCTCATCAGTGTGATCAGCAGCGGCAGGGTGCCAGGCAGGATTTCGCGGGTGATGGTGCGCCAGTGCGAGAAGCCGATGAGCTGCGCGGCGGAGACGTAGTCTCGCCGGCGCAGGACGATGACTTCGCTTCGCAGCACCCGACAGAAGCGGGTCCAGTCGACCAGGATGATGGCGAGCACGACGTTGCGCAGCCCGGTGCCGAGGCCGACCATCAGGATCAGCGACAGAATGACCGGCGGAAAGGAGAGCCAGATTTCGACGATGCGGCCGATCACCCAATCGACCCAGCCGCCGAAATAACCGGCGACATGGGCGAAGAAGGCGCCGATGATCATCGCGCCGATCGAGGCTGTAAACGCCACGGTGAGCGCCACGCGGGCGCCAAAAATCAGGCGGGACAAGACGCAGCGGCCGAGGCTGTCGGTGCCAAGCGGAAACATCGCATCGCCGCCATCGGCCCAGACCGGGGGGGTCAGGATCGACAGCAGGTTCTGTTCGTTCGGATCGTTGGGCGCCAGATAGGGCGCAAAGATGGCGCAGACGGCCAGAATGAAGATGATGACGAGGCCCGTCTGGACGCGGCCGGATTTCAGCCAGAGCGGAAGCGGTCGCCCCTTCGCATATCGCAGCATGTCAACGCACCCTCAGTTTCGGGTTGAGGATCAGGTAGAGGCTGTCGACCACGATGCTGATCACCAGAACGGCGACGCAATAGGTGAGCCCTGCACCCTGGATGATCGGCAGGTCGGCGTTGCGGATCGCATCGACCATCAGGTTGCCCATGCCCGGATAGGAATAGATGATTTCGACCAGCAGGGTGCCGCCGAACAGGAAACCGAACTGCACGCCCATAAGGCTCAGCGTCGGCAGGATGGCGTTCTTCAGGCCGTGGCGGATCAGGATCCGTTTTTCGGAAAGCCCGCGAAGCCGGGCCTGCTGGATGTAGTCGTCCTGGTAAGCATCGAGCAGGCTCGAGCGCAGCACGCGCATGAGCGACGGAGACAGCGCGATGCCGAGTGCGAGGCACGGCAGGATCATGTGCTGGAGCGCATTGAGGAAGGTCGGGATATTGCCGGTGATCAGGCTGTCGAGCAGCAGGAAACCGGTGACGAGCGGGCGCTCGAAACCGGGGCTGAGACGGCCTGTGAAGGGCAGGACCTCGAAAAAGACGCCGAATATCAGCAGCAGGAACAGGCTCCAGAGAAATTCCGGAAGCGAGAGCAGCAGGATGGAAACGAAATCCATCACCGCTTCGGCGCGGGTGCCGCGCACGTAGAACAGGAAGAGGCCGCCGGCGAGGCCGAAGACGGTTGCGACCATCATGGCGATAACGGCAAGCTCGATAGTGGCGGGCAATGTCGAACCGATCAGGCTCGTCACGTCCTGGCGGAAATGGATGGAGCGGCCGATATCGCCGTGGAAGAGCTTGTTCAGCCAGATGCCATATTGCTGATAGAGCGGCAGGTTGAGCCCCATCTCCGTGCGCATGGCCTCGACTTCCTGCACCGTCGCATTGGGCGGCAGGGACATGGCGGCCGGATCGACCGGCAGGATGCGCAGGATGCAGAAGAGAAGCGCGGAAACAAGCAGCAGGATCGGTATCGCGGTGAGGACACGCTTTACCAAGAGCTTGGCAATGGTCGCAAACATGCGCATGCCCCGTATGACGACGTGAAGGAATGGGTCCGGGCGTACCCGGACCCGAGGGTGGCGGGTTCAGCCGGTATCAGGACCAGGACATGGTACTGCCCAGGACCCAGGCATTGCCGTACTTGACGTAGTTCAGGCTCTTCTTGCGCACCAGCGTCTGGACGCTCTGCAGGATCGGGATGTTGGCGCCGGTCTCGACAGCTTCCTGCGCGACGGCCTTATAGCCGGCAATGCGCTTCTCGTAGACCGGTTCGACAAAGAGCTTCAGGATCTTGTCGCCGATTTCCGGACCCTTCCAGGCGCCGAACGGCATTTTCGGGTTCATCAGATAACCGGAGAAGATCTCCGGGTCGCCGGTGGCGTTGTCGAAGCTGTAGAGGGTCGCTTCCGGCAACTGGCCGCCGCGGTTCAGTTCGAAATATTTGGAATATTCGATCTGCTGCAGTTCGACCTTCAGGCCGACCTTCTGCCACATCTGCACCAGCGCACGGGCGATATCGAAATCGCTCGGGAACTGGCCGTTGGTGGCGGCAAGCGTGAAGGTCGCCGGCTTGTCGGCGGTGTAACCGGCATCGGCCAGAAGCTTCTTCGACAGCTCCGGGTCGTAGGCGAACTTGTAGTCCGGCAGGTAGCCCGGCGTGCCGGGCGTGGCCGGTACGGAGAGCGGCACGGCCGCACCGCCGTAAAAGGCCTTGGAGAGCGCTGCCTTGTCGATCGCGTGATGGGCTGCAAGACGGACGGCCATGTCCGTAAATCCCTTGTCATTGCGCATCTGCAAAAGGATCAGGCGCGTGAAAGGGTTGATTTCGGCGGTCAGGCCTTCGGTCTTGCCGAGGCGCTCGGCTTCTCGGACCGGAATGTTGACTGTCAGGTCCACCTGGCCGGACTGGATGGCCGCGGTCCGTGCCGACGGATCCTTGATGATGTCGATGGTGACGCGCTTGATCTTCGGCTTGGTGCCGAAATAGGCGTCGTTGCGCTCCAGCACGATACGGGAATTCATCTGGTAATCGACGAGCTTGTAAGGGCCGGTGCCGACCGGCTTCTTGGCGAATTCTTCCGGACCGACGGATTCGATATACTTCTTCGGCACCAGATAGCTGCCCAGAAAAGCCAGCCACTGCGGCGCGGTCGGGGTCGGGGCGGAGAACTTCATGACGCCGGATGTCGGCGACAGGATTTCGATGTCGGTGAGCGTGCGCCAGGAATTGGCGATGTCGAGCTTCAGGCCCGACTTGATACGGTCGACGAAGGTATATTTGAAGTCCTCCATCGTCATCGGATCGCCGTTGTGGAACTTCACGTCGCTGCGGATCTCGAACGGCATAGAAAGGCCGTCCGGTTTCAGCTCCCACTTGGTGATGAGGTTGCCGATGAGCTTCAGGTCAGGCGACTGATCGAGCGGCTGGTCGAAGACCATCTTGAAGAGCGGCTGCGCATCCGGGACGAAGCGCAGGTTCGGGTCCCAGGACGGCACGTCGGACGGCCAGCCAATGGTGACGCTGTCGGTGCCCTGTGCGAAGGCGAAGCTGGCCTGCGAGAGCACGGAGCCGCTGACCGCGGCAAGGCCGAGCATCTGAAGGAGATTTCTGCGGTCGATTTCAAAAGTCATGACGATCCCTCTGGTTTGCCCGTCGATCGCGACCGACGGACCTGCGGCGGTTGGTGAAACGCAAGCCTGCAATCCTGCCAGGGGCTTCGGTTTTTCTTCTGACCCGCTTTTCGCGGTTGTCCCCTTAACAATTGAGGGGATCGTAGAACGAGGTATAAATTACTTCAAGCCTAAAATTTCGGATCGTCGGAAATTGAGAATCCCGTCGACTTCTGCGTGTAGAAGACCGGAAATGCCGGGTTTTCCTCCGCCTGCAGGTTGAGAACGTGACGAGTGGCGATCGCCAAAGCGGCCGCCGAAGACCGAGGACACAAAAATCCATTGACGTTCTTTCCAATTATTTTATGCTTAAAATGTCTTTTAGAAAAAATGACGCCTCGATGCGACTGAAAGAGGGACGCTCATGATCGATCCGCATTGTCATTCCAGCAGCATCATGGTGGAGCGCCCGGCGGCGGTCGCGTTCGAACTGATGTCGGACGGGCTGAAACAGGGCCAGTGGGCGTGGGGCAGCCTCAACCGCGCCCAGGTCGAACCCGGCCTCTTCGTCGGCACCTCGACCTTCACGGGGAAACAGACATTCGTGCGGCTCCATGTCGACCGCGGCCGCTTCCAGGTGGATTACGAAGTCGGCGCGGCCAAGGACGCCATGCAGTTCCGCAATATGTCTCGCGTCATCCCCGGCGAACTGCTGCGCATGGGGCCGGACAGGTGCGTGGTGACGCTGCTGACCTGGCGGCTGGAGACGCAGACGGATGCGGAATGGATCCAGTTCGGCACGATCCACGAGGCCGAGATGTTCCTGATCAAGGGTATCCTGGAACGGGCATAAGGACAGAGCCATGCATTCTCCCTATCTCCTACTCGAGAACCAGGCGCTAAAAAACCCGGATGCGCCGATGCTGATCGCGCCGGCCAGTGCCAAGCTTCCTTATGCGCCCGAGGGCTTTCGCTACAGCTACGGGGACGTTTTCGCCCGTGTCGGCCTTCTGAAGCAGAAGTTTGCGGCGGCAGGATATGGGATCGGGGTTCGCGTCGCCCTTCTCCTCGAAAATCGTCCGGAATTCTTCGACTACTGGCTGGCGCTGAACGCGATCGGCGCCTCGATCGTGCCGATCAATCCCGACCTGCGCCGCGAAGAGCTGCTCTTCCAGCTCGACATGGCCGAGGCTCCGCTGATGGTCGTCATCCGCGAGCGGCTGGATGATCTGCGGGATATCTCGCCCGGCAAGGTGACAGTGATCGCTGCCGGCGGCGACATTCCGGCTTCGCCGGAAACACGGGAGGCACGACCCGGCGGCCCGAATACCGAATGCGCGCTGCTGTTCACCTCCGGCAGCACCGGCAAGCCGAAGGGTTGCATCCTTTCGAACATCTATTTTATCGGCATCGCCGAATGGTACACGACGCAGGGCGGTATCGCCGAAATGGGCGAGGGAACCGAAGTGGCGCTGACGCCGCTGCCGATGTTCCACATGAACGCGCTCGGCTGCACGGCGGTCGGCATGATCATGAAGGGCGGCGCGATCGTGCCCCTCGATCGGTTCCATTCGAGCAGCTGGTGGGCGTCGATCGCCGATTCAGGCGCGACGATCATCCATTGCCTCGGCGTCATCCCGGCGATCCTGCTGCAGCTCCCGGCCGTCGAAGCGGAGCGGGCACACAAGGTGAAGTTTGCTTTGGGACCAGGCGTCGATGCCCGTCACAAGATCGAGTTCGAGAAGCGCTACAGCATCCCGATCGTCGAGGCGTGGGCGATGACCGAAACCGGCGGCCGGGCGGTAACCACCACCGCGGCGGACGATTATACTCCGGGCCTGCGCTGCATCGGGCGGCCGCGTGCCGGTATGGATTTTCGGATCGTCGACGATGCGGGCAATGATGCGCAGCTCGGCAAGCCCGGCGAATTGCTGGTGCGCGCCCAAGGCACGAACCCGCGCGACGGTTTCTTCAGCGGCTACCTGAAGGACGAAAAGGCGACCGAAGAGGCCTGGGAGGGCGGCTGGTTCCATACCGGCGACGTCGTCTATGCCGACGAGAAGGGACTTCTCTATTTCTTCGACCGCAAGAAGAGCATCGTGCGGCGCAGCGGCGAGAATATCGCCGTGCTGGAAGTGGAAGCGGCCCTTGCCAAGGATCCGGCGGTCAAGGCATCCGCGGTGACGCCGGTGCCGGACGACCTGCGCGGCGAGGAGGTTTTTGCCTTCATCGTTGAAAGCGAGACCGCCGGAGCGGGCGAGCCGGCCGAAAAGGCGAAGCGGATCATCGAGGCTGCCGGCGCTCATATCGCCTATCACAAACTTCCCGGCTACGTGGTCTTCATCGACAGGCTGCCGGTGAGCTCGACCCAGAAGCTGCAGCGCGGCGAGATCAAGACGATGGCGGCAAAGGCGGTCGAGGACGGTTCGGCGATCGACCTCAGGAAGCTGAAGGCATCGATCCGCAAGGCGGGATGAATTTCCCCACGGGTTTCATCTTTGGTGTTATATAATAAATCACAGCTTAAATCCTGCTATGGAGGCATGCATGACCCCGGAAAAGATTCTCTATGAGACCTCGGTTACCGCGCATGGCGGCCGGGAAGGAAGGGCGCGGAGCACCGACGGCAGTTTCGCGGTCAATCTGTCGGTGCCGAAAGGACTCGGCGGCCCGGGGGGCGAGGGGACCAATCCGGAGCAGCTTTTCGCCGCCGGTTACGCGGCATGCTTTCTCGGTGCGGTGAAACTCGTGGCCCGAACCAGCAAGATCGCGCTGCCGGACGACGTCTCGATCACCGCCAAGGTCGGCATCGGCCCGGTACCGGTCGGTTACGCGCTGGCGGTCGAGCTGGTGGCGTCCTTGCCCGGCATCCAGCGCGCAGTCGCGGAAGAGATCGTCGCCGGTGCGCACGAACGCTGCCCCTATTCCAATGCGACGCGCGGCAATGTCGACGTCAAACTGACGGTGGCCTGATGGTCTTGTCCCGCGCGCGGCAATCCTACGACGGCGTGGTTCTGGCGGTACCGGTGACGGTGCCCTACCAGCGCTATTCCATTGAGACCGCGCATTGGTGGATGGGCAAGGCGCTCAGGGCATTGGCGGAAGGCGCCGGCATCAGCCACCGGGATTTCGATGGTTTTTCGGTCGCAAGCTTCACCATGGGGCCGGATGCGGCGATCGCGCTCACCCAGCATTTCGGGCTGTCGCCGCGCCACATCGACCACGTGCCGATGGGTGGCGCTGCGGGCATCGTCTCGCTGCGCCGGGCGGCGCGGGCGGTGCAGGCGGGCGACGCGGATATCGTCGCCTGCGTGGCGGCCGATACCAATCAGGTCGATACGTTCCGCAAGACGCTCGCCAACTTCTCCCGCTTTGCGCAGGATGCTGCCTATCCCTATGGCGCGGGTGGCCCCAATGCGAGTTTCGCGCTGATCGCACGCCACTACATGGATCGCTACGGTGCAACTCGGGAAGAATTCGGCAAGCTTTGCGTCGCCCAGCGCGACAACGCGCTCAAAAACCCGGATGCGCTGATGAAAAAGCCGCTGACGCTCGAGCAATATATGTCGGCCCGGCCGATCGCCGAGCCGTTCCATCTGTTCGACTGCGTCATGCCCTGCGCCGGTGCGGAAGCCTTTCTGGTGATGCGCGAGGAGACGGCGGTCTCGCTCGGCCTGCCGTTCGTCCGGCTGCTGTCGGCCATCGAGCGGCACAACGCATTTGCCGAGGATCCTGTGCAGGTGCGCGGCGGCTGGGTGGTCGATCGCGACGAGCTTTACGGCATGGCCGGTTCGAAGCCGGACGACATGGATTTTGTCCAGACCTATGACGATTACGCGGTGATCTCGATGATGCAGTTCGAGGACCTGGGTTTCTGCGCCAAAGGTGAGGGGCCGGATTTCGTGCGGCAGAATACATTCACGATCGACGGGTCGTTTCCGCACAATACGTCCGGCGGCCAGCTTTCGGTCGGCCAGGCGGGGGCCGCGGGCGGGCATCTTGGGATTACCGAAGCGATGCGCCAGCTTTTGGGGACAGCGGAAGGCAGGCAGGTCGAGGATGCGAAGCTCGGGCTGGTTTCAGGTTTCGGCATGATCAACTACGACCGCGGGCTCGCCTCTGCAGCCGCCATTCTGGCGAGGGCATGATGACCGGACCCTTCCTCAAGCCGAAGCGAAAGAACCCGCTCGCTCGCACCACTCAGCCGCTGCTGCCTCCCTCGACCCGCAGCCGCAAGGCGCATGGGCTGACGCTCGCCGCATCGGTCGGGCGGTTCATGCTGCAATGCTGCGGCGAATGCGGGCGCTACACCTATCCGGCGCGTGAAGCCTGCCCGAACTGCCTTTCGTCCGACCTGACATTCAAGGACGCGCCGGCCGGCGGATCGCTGCTGTCGGAAACGCGGATCGAGGTCACCAGCGATCACTATTTTCGCGAGCACATGCCCTGGCGCACCGGACTGGTTCAGCTCGATTGCGGGCCGATTGTCGTCGTGCATCTGCATGGCGATTGCGGCGGACCCGGTAGTCGGCTCAAGCTTTCCTTGCAGCTGGACCAGGCCGGACAGGCCGCGTTCTTTGCCAAGCCCCTTTCGGAGACGCCGCACATGGAAGACGATCCTCAATGGCGCGAGATGAGCGCCGATCCAAAGCACCGTCGGGTCTTGATCACCGATGGGCGCAGCCCGCTCGCATTGCCGCTGGCGCAGGCTCTTGGGAAAGCGGGAGCGTCCAAGATTTTTGTGGGCGTGACAGATCGCTGGAAACCTTTCGACCAGCAGGCGTCGCTGGAGGCGATCGAGGGCGTCGAATTCGTCGATCTGGATCTGACGAGCGAGCGTTCCGTGCAGGAGCTGTCAATGGATATTGGCGCCAAGGTGGAGATCCTGATCAACACCGCCGATCACGTCCGGCCGGCGCATCTCTTCGATGTGGGTGCGGCCAATATAGCGCGCGAGGCGATGGATCATACCGTGATGGGACTGATGCGCCTTGCCCAGGCTTTCGGGCCGGTGATGCGCTCGCGCGGCGCCGACGGTGCGGCTGGAGCCGTTGCCTGGGTCAATGTGCTCTCGGTCCACGGACTCAGCAACGTGCCGCAGTTCGGCGTCCATTCCGCCGCGCACGCGGCGTGCCTATCGCTGTCGCAATGGCTGCGCACCGAGCTCAGGCCGGGCGGTATCCGGGTCATCAACGCATTCGTCGGGCCGCTCGATACCGAATGGTTCCAGACGGTGCCGCCGCCGAAGGTGGCGCCAAAGGCTCTGGCCGACGCTGTTCTCGATGGATTGAAGCGTGGATTGGAAGACATTTACGTCGGTGACGTCGCCAAGGATATCGAGGCGCGGCTGTTCGACAATCCGAAAGCCGTTGAGCGGGAGGCCGGCCAATGAGCGGCGATATTCTGGGAAAATTCGCGGGGGCATTGGCGAGCGGTGCGGTGCGCGTCGTCGACCTTACCCATACCCTGTCTCCGGATTTTCCGGTCATCGTCATGCCGCCTGAGCTTGGGCAATCCGCGCCGTTCCGGATGGAGCGGATTTCGCGCTACGACGACGGCGGGCCGGCCTGGTATTGGAACAATCTCTCCTTCGGCGAACATACCGGCACGCACTTCGATGCGCCGATCCATTGGTATACGGGCCGCGATTTGCCGCTCAATTCCGTCGATACGCTGCCGCCGGCCGATATGATCGCGCCGGCCTGCGTGATCGACTGCTCGCAGCAGGCGGCCGAGGATGCGGATTTCCTGCTGACCGTCGCTGACGTGACGGCATGGGAAGAGAAACATGGCCGCATTCCGGCGCGATCCTGGGTCTTCTTGCGCACCGACTGGTCGAAGAAGTCAGGTGCTGCCTATGCCAATCTGCAGGCGGATGGCGCCCATACGCCCGGACCGGATGCGGAGGTGATGCGCTGGTTGGTGGCGGAGCGTGGCATCATCGGGTTCGGCACCGAGACGATCGGCACGGATGCCGGCCAGGCCGGGCATTTCTCGCCGCCCTATCCGGCGCACCACTACCTTCACGGCGCCGGCCGCTACGGGCTGCAATGCCTCACCAATCTCGACCAGCTGCCGCCGACCGGCGCGATGGTCGTTGCGGCGCCACTCAAGATCCAGAACGGTTCGGGCAGTCCCTTGCGCGTTCTGGCGCTCGTTCAGGAACGCTCCACCAGATGAGATCCGCTCGCCACCCGCCGGGCAGCGGTGTCGTAGAAGCTCGTCAGCAATTCCAGCATTTCGGTCGCCTCGCCGAGCCCCTGTTCCGCGTGATCCATCTTCTGGATCAGCGACACGAGAAGCTGCCGGCGCAGAGCCCGATAATCCTGGGTAAGTTTGGTGCCCTTGCGGGTCGGCGTGTAGAGCGTGTCCTTGCGCGACCGGCCCTTGACCCTTTCGATGAGCTGCAGGGTCTGGAGCTTCTTGATCGCATATTGAATGTTGGCGGTGTCGTCGCGGCCGAGCAGGCGGGAAATCTCGCCAAGCCCTTTCGGCTTGTTGCGATAACGGATCGTGTGCAGGATGGCGGTGTCCAGGCCGCTCAGGCCCGCGCCGGCAAGCTCGCTTGAACTTTCCGACTGCCACCGCAGGAAGGCAGCGGAAATTCGCCAAAGCGACCATTCGAACTCGGTCAGCGCTGCTTCCGACATCTCGACGGTCGTATCGCTCAGCGGGTTTTCAGGCGTGGTCGACACAGTCATGCGGCTCTCCGAGCGGTTTCTGTGCCCGGAGTAAAGCCTTAAATTGGGGTTTTGACGAGTGCGAATCGCACCCGGAAAATGAACGAAACGAGGGGAACATGCGCATCTTCTGGCAGAGCTTCATCGATGCCACTGCAAGCGCCGCCTATATGACGCGGCTCTCGGACTATCTTAACAGCATTGCCGAACCGGGCACGACAGTCGACGTCTTCGGCATCAGCCCGCCGGACCGGCATTTCGGGCGGCTGGCGGAGTTCCGCTGCGCGGCGATCGCCATCGACAACGGGCTGGAGGCCGCGAGCCGCGGATATGACGCGGTCGTCATCGGCCACTTTCAGGATCCCGGCCTCTATGAGCTCAAGTCGGCACTGACCATTCCGGTGATCGGCGCCGGCGAGGTTTGCATGCATTATGCGGCACGGCTCGGCCGGCGCATGGCGCTGGTCACCCTCGATGACGTATTTCAGGCCTGGCATTACGAGCAGGCCGATCTCTACGGCCTCGGCGGCCGTGTGAAGCACGTCGCCGGCATGAACTGCGAACCCTCGGATTTCAGCGCGGCCTTTGCGGGAGACGACGAAGCGCGGCGGCGGATGCTCGCCAGTTTCACCGCCTGCGCCGAACCGCTGGTGCGCGACGGCGCCGATGTCGTGGTGCCGGCAGGCGTGTTGCCGGGACTGCTGGTCGGCGGCGAATACGGTTTCAAGGTCCTGCATGCGCCGGTCGTCAACACGGCGGCGGTGGCGCTGAAGAGCGCCGAGATGGATGTGCGGCTGCAGAAGATCAGCGGCATCGAGGTGAGCCGCGGGCCGTTCTGTTCGCTCGCCAACGCGCATGCTATCGAGGATTTCCGGACTTTCGTCGCAAACGGCCGTCAGGCGCCGCTGTTTCCGAGCGGCGCTTGAAAAACGTCACATCGTCAGCATCAGGCGCCCGCGCGAGATGGCGCCTTTTTCCATCAGACGGTGGGCTTCGGCCGCTTCCGACAGCGGCATGGTGCGAGCGACCTGAGGCTTGAGCAGCCCGGCGCCGGCGAGATCCATCATCGATTGCAGCGCCGACTTGTCGTCGGTGATCATCGCCCGGGTGACCTTGACGCCGAATTCCTCGCCGCGATCCCGAATCGGGTCGGCGACCAGCCAGACCATGTGGCCGCCCTTTTTCAGCACCTTGTAGGACTTGTCGTGGACTTCGCCGCCCATCAGTTCGAAGACGATGTCCTGATCGGTGAGGAGCTCGGAAAAGTCCTCCTCGTCATAGGCCACGACGCGGTCGGCACCGAGGCCGATGACATAATCGCGGTTGGTCGAGCGGCAGGTGGCGGTGACATGGGCGCCGAGATGGTGGCAGAGCTGGACCAGCAATCCGCCGACAGCGCCGGAACCGGAATGCACGAGAACCTTGTCGCCGGATTTGACTTCGGCAGTCCGTACCGCGATCCAGGTGCTCAAGCCGGCATTGGTCAGCGCCACCGCATCGACGGTCGAGAGGTTGTCCGGAATTTTCACAGCATGCTTTTCATCGACGGCGATCATTTCCGCATACCCGCCCTGGGCGAAAACGCCGGCCATGACTGCGGCCCGGTCTCCTAGCTCGAATTCCGTGACGCCGTCGCCGACGGAAACCACCGTACCGCCGCCATCGCGGCCGGGCACGCTCGGCATCGGCAGGGTGAAATGGCTTTGCAGATGTCCGGCGCGGAGCTTCCAGTCAAAGGGCGTGACGCTGGCGGCCTCGAGCTTCAGCAAGATCTGACCCGGTCCGGCGACGGGATCGGGCAGGTCGACATAGTGCATCACATCGGCCGGGCCGTGTTCGCTGTACTGGATGGCTTTCACGTCGTCACTCCTGGAAAATCGATGCGGCTTATGCGGAGCGCGCGGCGGCGACGTCGGCCGCGATACCGGCCCCGAGAAACCTCGTATCGCTGGAGAGCAGATAGAAGCTGATGCCGGCTTCCGACCATTTTCCGACGTCGTCGGCGGAGGGGCGGAAGATGCCGACGGCCTTGCCCGCTTTGCGGGCGGCCTTGGTGATCGTCAGAATGGCCGCATCCAGCTTCTCGGCTCCATCCGGCCCTATCGCGCCGATCGAGACGGAGAGGTCACCGGGGCCGATGAAGACCACGTCGACGCCCTCGACGGCGACGATGTCCTCGGCATTGGCGAGCCCTTCGGCGGTCTCGATCTGGATCGCGAGGACGAGGCTTTCATTCGCCGATTTCAGATAGTCGGGAATGCGGTAGCCGTAGCCCGCGGCACGTCCCGGGCCGACGCCGCGTTCGCCGATCGGCGGATAGCGGGTCGCCAGAACGGCGGCCTTGGCCTGGGCGGCGGTCGAGACCCGCGGCACCAGCACGCCGGCAGCTCCGGCATCGAGCACGGCGGCTATCGATTCCGGGGCGTGGCCCGGAACACGCACCATGGCGGGCACGCGATGGACATCCGAGGCACGGACGAGGTTTTCGATCAGTTCGCGGCCGATCTGAGCATGCTCGGCGTCGATGCAGATGAAGTCGAGGCCGGCCGCAGCGGTCACCTCGATTGCGACCGGATGCGGGATCGCCGCGAATGTGCCGATGACGCGCTCATGGCCAATACATTTCCTGCGGAAGTCGCTCATCGGGATGCCTTATGAAATCTGCTGAAACGGCTTTCAAACCTGCGCCAAATTAAAATTTAAGCCTAAAATTCCTGGAGCTGCAAGCAATAAAACCGTATACTGAAAATGACATAAATTTAAGCATCCGTGCGTAATTCCGGAAAATTTACTTGATACGCGGTAAAATCAGTATACGGTTTTGATAGGAGATTTCGATGTTGAAGCCGAGCGACAATCTGGTGGATGCGATTTATGCCGATCTGCGGCTGAAGCTGCAGCGGAGTGCCGTTTCGCCGACCGATCGCCTGGTGGATACCGAAATCGCCAATGCCCACGGCATTTCCCGCATGCCGGCGCGCGAGGCGCTGCTTCGGCTGGTTTCCGAAGGTTATCTGGTCGGCACGACGCGCGGTTTTGCGGTTCGGGAATTGTCGCTGGAGGACATTTCCGGGCTTTTCGAGGTGCGCCGCCAGCTCGAGCCGCGGGCCGCCGCCTGTGCCGCCCGCGACATGACGCCCGAGATCGAGGCGGAGATCACGGGGGCGATGAACCGGGTGGAACTGGCGCTGAGCGAAAGCGATATTCCAGCCCTGCTGGCGGCCAATGTTGATTTCCGCAATGCATGGCTGAAGGCGGTCAACAATCCGCATATGGCGGCGACGATTTCCCGCTTCATCGATTATTTCCAGTCTGTGCGGCTCGGCACGTTCGCCGACCCGGCTACGGCTGGCCTTTATATCGATGGCCTTTCCCGCATTCATGCCGCCTTCCTCGCGCACGATCCGCTGATGGTCCAGGACCGTATGACGCTTTTCATGTTCGCGGCGGAGGAGGCTTATCTCTCCGTCCGGCGGCGCCAATTGCAGGAGGCGGAGACGGCGCGTCCGGCCCGCAGAAGAATACAAAAGAGAGGAACAGCATGATCAAGCCGCATCCGCTGAAAGGCCCAAGCAGATTGAAACTCGGCGTCTTTTCGCCGAATGCGGACGGTGGGCTTGCGATCACCGACGTGCCGGAACGCTGGCAGGCCCGATGGGAGGACAATCTCAATGCCGTCCAGATCGCCGACCGCGGCGGGCTCGATTTCTTCCTGCCGATCGCTCGCTGGAAAGGTTTCGGCGGCAAGAACCGGGTGCGCGAATGGTCGTTCGAGACGTTCACCTGGGCGGCGGGGCTGGCCTCGGTGACAGAGCGAATCGGGCTGTTCATGACGGTGCATGTGCCGCTTCTACATCCTCTTTATGCGGCGAAGGCACTGGCGACAGTCGATCATATCAGCAACGGCCGGGCGGGCCTCAATATCGTCTGCGGCTGGAACCCCAAGGAATTCGGCATGTTCGGCGTGCCGCTGGTCGAGAAGGGTTATGATCAGGCCGGTGAATGGCTGGAGATCATGGAGCGGGCCTATACGTCGGACGCGCCATTCGACTACGACGGCACCTATTACAAGCTGAAAGACGTCGTCAGCCGGCCAGCCAGCCTGCAATCACCGCGGCCGGTCACCATGAACGCTGCCTTCGGCGGCCCGGGCCGGGATTTCGCGGCCAAGAACTGCGAATACCTGTTCACCACCTTCACCGAGATCTCGGAGGCCGGCAAACACGTGGAAGACATCAAAGCCCGCGCGGACAAGCTCGGGCGCGATGTCGGCGCCTATACGGTCTGCCACGTCGTCTGCCGCGAGAGCCAGCAGGAGGCCGAGGATTATTACGAACGGTATGCGGTGACGATGGCCGATCACGCGGCGGTCGATGCGCATATGGCCGGCAAGAAGGAATTCACCCAGTCGCACGACAAAAGTGCTTACGATCTTTATCGAAAGCGGTTTGCAGGCGGCGCTGGCGGTTATCCGCTGATCGGCACACCGGAAAAGATCGTCGAAGACATGATCGCGATCGCCGAACAGGGGTATTCCGGCATTGCCATGTCTTTCGTAAACTACACCTATGAGCTGCCTTTCTTCTGCGATCGCGTCATGCCTTTGTTGAGAAAAGCGGGGCTGAGGGTCGAATGACGATAAATATTCAAAGCGACGAGGTGGACGCGACGCGGCTCGCCTTCCGGGAGGGCATGGCGCAGCTGGCGGCGGCGGTGAACATCGTCACGACAGACGGCCCGGGCGGTCTTGCGGGCTTCACGGCGTCGGCCGTCTGCAGCGTGACGGACCGGCCGCCGACGCTGCTCGTCTGCCTCAACCGGTCGAGTTCGGTCGCCGGCATGTTCGAGAAAAACCGTGTGCTCTGCGTCAATACGCTGGCCGCAGGCCACGAGCCGATGTCGAGGCTGTTCGGCGGTTCGACGCCGCAGGATGACCGGTTTGCGGTGGGCGATTGGGTGCTCGCCGCGACGGGATCGCCGCGGCTGACCGATGCGGTCGTGTCTTTCGATTGCGAAGTGGAAAATGTAGTCGAGAGCGGCACGCATCACGTGCTGTTCTGCCGGGTCGTCGGGATTGCCCATGGCCCGGAGGACGAAGAAGCGCTCGTCTATTTCCGGCGCCGCTATCACCACCTCAAGTGAGATGAGTGCCTCCGCAGGATAGGCTCCCGCGGAGGGCTTTGCATCACTTGGCCTTGGCGATGATCTCGCCGAGCACCGTTTCGAAACGGTCGATCTCTTCCACCTTGTTGTAGTGGACCATCGAGACGCGCATGCAGCCTGTCTCCATGGTCAGGCCGAGGCGCTTCATCAGCCGAGGCGCGAACATGTGGCCGTCGCGGCTGCCGATGCTGTTCTTGCCGAGCTCGGTCGAGAGAAATTGCGGCGTCAGGCCCGGAATGTTGAAGCAGATCGTCGGAACGCGCTTTTCCACCTGGGCTTCGTCGGAGACGCCGTAGATCGTGGCGCCGTGCTTTTTCAAGACCGACAGCATCTTTTTCGACAGCGTCTGCTCGTAGGCGCGGATGGCGCCCATGGCGGCGGCAAGCGCATCGCGGCGCGAATGTTCGCCGTCGGGAAGGAACCTGCGGCCGAGCTCTTCGAGATAGAGCACGGCAGCATTCATGCCGGCGACGTTCTCGTACGTGAAAGTGCCGACCTCGATCTTGTAGGGCGGCACGTCCGGAATGAAGTCTTCCTTGAAGGTAGGCAGCTTGACCAGCGCGTCATAACGGCCCCAGAGGAAGCCCATATGCGGCGAAAAATTCTTGTAGCCGGAGCAGACGAGATAGTCGCAATCCCAGGCCTGAACGTCGATCAGCGCGTGCGGGCCGTAATGCACGCAGTCGAGGAAGACCTCGGCGCCCGCTGCATGCGCCAGCTTGCCGACGGTTGCCACGTCGACGATCGTGCCGATCGAATGGGCGGTGACGGTGCAGGCGACCAGGCGGGTCTTGTCGTTCAGGAGCGGCTTCAGGTCGTCGGTATGCAGCATGCCGTCTTCGCGCATCTTCCACCAGACGATCCTGGCGCCGTCGGCCTCCAGCGCCATCCAGGTGGCGATGTCGGCGTCATGGTCCATGTCGGTGACGATGATCTCGTTGCGCTCCTGCAGCATCTTGGCGATGCCGAGGCTGACGAGGCGGATGAATGAGGTGGCGTTGAGGCCGAAGGAGATTTCCTCCGGACGGTAGGCATTGACCAGCAGGCCGACCGAGACGCGGGCTTCGGCAATGGTGCGATCGACGCCCTGGCTGTGGAGATAGGGCGCCATGCGCTGCACGTTGCAGTCTACGAGATGGGCCGCGACCGCATCGACGACGGCCTGGGGCACCTGGGCACCGCCGGCATTTTCGAAGAAGATGAAGTCCTTGTATTTCTGGAGGGCCGGAAATTTCAGCCTCAGCTCATCGACCGGAAAAGCCTTGGCGAGGTTGTCGCCTGCCGTGACATGCGTGTTCATGGATTTCTCCCAGGTGTCGTATTTATCGATGAAGAGGGGATGCAGGTGACAACCAACTTCCCCGTGTCTATGTTGGGCCTGTTGTCGAATGAGCATTTGATCAAACTTTCAAATGTTCTATTGTGCCATTGGCATTTGATCAAGGGGAATCGCGTCGGGAACAGCAGAGGGTCCGACGCCCAAGAGACTTGAAGAGCGTGGCCCGTTATGCGAGGCCTGGTTGTGATTTGAATGGGATCAGAGGGCAAGGATGGCGGATAGCGGGCTTTTGAAGGTCACGTCGCGCGTGACCGTTCAGGATACGGTCTACGAACAGCTGCGCCGGGCGCTGATGTGGGGCTCTTTCGCGCCGTCGCAAGCGATCACCATTTCGTCGCTGGCAACCGAGTTCGGCACCAGCCACATGCCGGTGCGCGAGGCGCTCCGAAGGCTTGCGGCGGAAAACGGACTGGAAATCGGCCATAACGGGTCGGCCCGGGTGCCGGCGGTTTCGCGCGAGCGGCTCGACGATCTCTGCCAGGCGCGCATCGCGCTCGAGGGGCTGGCGACGGAACTCGCCGCCAAGCATATGGCCGACGAGGATATCGACCGTTCGGAAGTGCTCGCCCGCGAGCATGAGGAAACCGGCAAGGCCGGAGACGTCTACGGCATGCTGCGCAAGAACCAGGAATTCCATTTCGGCATCTACGAGGCTTCGCGTTCCGAGGTGCTGCCCCAGCATATCGAGATGCTCTGGCTGCGATTCGGTCCCTATATGCGGATGCTGACCAACTACGTGGAAAAGGAATTCGACAAGGGCGTCGTACACCCGTTCTCCTCCTATCACTTCCGGATCGTCGCGGCGCTTCGCGAGCGCAACGGCGCGCTGGCGCGGGAGATGATGGTGGGGGATATCCTCGCCACCCAGTCGCACCTGCGGGACATGTCTCCGGAGCTGCGGTAACCCCGGCGCCGTGCGCCGGGGTCGAGCTTTCAAAGTCCGGCCTACTGGCCGAGGCCGAGCGAGGCGAGATATTCGACCGAAGCCGGGATCTTCGACTTGTCCTTGATCTCGACGATCAGGCGCGGATTGCTGGTGAGATCGGCAAGTGCCTGGAAGACCGACGGCCAGAGGATATTGCCTTCGCCGAGCGCCCAGTGGCGGTCTGCGTAACCGTCGGAATCCTGCAGGTGGACGTGCTGCAGGCGGTTTCCGGCTGCCTTCACATAATAATCGACCGGCGGAGCGCCGGTGGAGCCATGCGCGTAATGGGCGTGGCCGGTATCGATCGAGACCGCGACGGCCGGCGAATTGAAGCTGTTGGCGAGTGCCACGCGGACGTGCTGGTCGATATCCTCGATGTTTTCCAGAACGATCACGGCGCCGATATCCTCGGCCTGCTTGACGGCGTCACGCATCGTCAGATGCACGTGCTCGACGACGCGCTCCGGCTCGCCCTTGTTGTTGTCGAGGTTGTTGTAGGACCAGGTCGTATAGGGGCTGTGGGCAACCATCTGCGTCGCGCCGATTGCCGCGCAGACGTCGAGGCCTTGCTTGAGGCGCCTAGCGACGACGGCGCGGATATCCGGGTCGTTCGAGGCGATGGTGAAGCCCCAGAACGGGCCGTGAATTCCAAGGCGGCCATCAAAACCGTCCAGCAGCTTTCTGGCGCGCTCGGCAAGCGGCGACCAGTCGCCGTTCAATACGTCGGCGGTGGTGAAATCCTGGAGTTCGAGATCGCGCTGTTTTTCGAAAAGCCAGTTGCGGTGAATTTCGAGCTCGCCAAGCGTCATGGCGGCGCCGATCACGGGAAGGGGGGACATGGAAAACTCCATCGAACAAAGAAAATGTGGGGAGGGGAATGCGCCGGAAGAAGCTCCACGCAGAGGGTTCGATGCCAGAATTTTGTGTCGGCAATATTACATTTGTAACGCGAGACGATGAAATTTGCATCCGTGTTCAATTTCATCGAATCGCCAAGATAGCGTCACGGAACTGAAACACAGGCTGGCCAAATAACCCCCGTAAATCAGGGGGTCGTCATGAGCGGCAGCAAGACGCTTCTTATCGTTGTTCATCGGGCGAGCGGCTTTCATGTCCGCGGCCCGAGCAAATGGCGTGTCGTTGGCGGGCCAGGCTCTGCGAACCCCTTAATCCGTCACCGCTCGGCCCCGCAGGGGACTGATCGAGCTCGTCCATCAACCGAAGCCAAAGGACAAATTCCATGGTCAACTTCACCCGCCGCAGCACGCTTGGTCTTGCCGGCGCCGCTGCCGGTTCGCTGATCCTGCCGCGCTTCTCGATCGCACAGGGCGACAAGCGCCCCTCGATCACCATCGCCGTCCAGAAGATCACCAACAACAACACGCTCGACGTCTGGCACGAACAGTCGAATGTCGGCGAGCGCGTTTTCTTCCCGAACCTCTGGGAAGGCCTCATCCTGCGCAACTGGATGGGCAACCAGGGTCCGATCCCGGGTCTCGCGACCGAATGGAAGCGCATCGACGACAAGACGCTGGAACTGAAGCTGCGCCAAGGCGTCAAGTTCCACAACGGCGATGAGCTGACGGCCGACGACGTCGTGTTCTCGTTCTCCAGGGAGCGGGTGTTCGGCAATACGGAGCCGGCCGGCGGCAAGACGATCTTCGAATCCGAGCACAAGCCGACCACCGTCAAGGAACTGCCGGCTACCGTTCCCGGCGTCGGTCGCCGTCTGTGGCCGGCACTTGCCGGCGTCGAGGCCGTCGACAAGTACACCGTCCGTTTCCACAACGCGACGCCGGATGTCACGATGGAAGGTCGCCTTTATTCCGGCGGCAGCCAGATCACCAACCGCCGCGCCTGGGACGAAGCCAAGTCGTTTACGGAATGGGCCCGCAAGCCGGTTACGACCGGTCCCTACATGGTGGCCGAATACAAGCCGGACGTCTCGCTGACGCTCGTCGCCTTCGACCAGTACTGGGGTGGCCGCCCGCCGCTTGCCCAGATCCGCTTCGTCGAAGTTCCGGAAGTCGCCTCGCGCGTCAACGGCCTGCTTTCCGGCCAATACGACTTCGCCTGCGACCTGCCGCCGGACCAGATCGCCACGATCAGGGCTGCCAAGGGCTTCGAAGTTCAGAGCTCCACCATCTGGAACCACCGCGTTTCGACTTTCAACACCCAGAACCCGATCCTTGCCAACCCGCTGATGCGCCGAGCGATGACGCATTCGATCGATCGCAAGGCGATCGTCGAGGCTCTCTGGGCCGGCCAGACCGTCGTCCCGGCCGGTCTGCAGTTCGAATCCTTCCGGACCTCGGACATGTTCATCGAAGGCTGGGCCGCTCCGGAATTCAATCCGCAGCTCGCCAAGGACCTGATCAAGCAGGCCGGCTACAAGGGCGACCCGATCCCGTACCGCCTGCTCAACAACTACTACACGAACCAGACGGCCAACGGCCAGATCATGGTCGAGATGTGGAAGCAGGTCGGCATCAACGTGCAGATCGAAATGAAGGAAAACTGGGGCCAGATCCACGATCCGGCAGGCGTCAAGGGCGTCCGCGACTGGTCGGCTTCCAACACGATCAACGACCCGATCACTCCCCTCGTCGTGCAGTTCGGCCCGAATGGCGAAGTCCAGCAGAAGAAGGACTGGACGAACGCTGAAATGAACAAGCTTGCGCAGGTCATGGAAACCTCCACCGACCGTGCGCTGCGCAAGAAGGCGATCGCCCGCATGCTGGAAATCTGCGAGCGCGAAGACCCGGTCTATCAGGTCCTGCACCAGAACGCGGTGTTCACTGGCATGAAGTCGTCGCTCAAGTGGAAGGCCGCTCCGGCCTTCGCGATGGACTTCCGCTCCTCCAACTGGGCGATCTGATCGGATTGTCTCCACTGCTCCGGCGACCGAAGGGCCGCCGGAGCATCTGTTTTGAAAAGCGGCAATGTCGTCGGCCCGATACGGCGGAAGGCAGGAGTATGGCGGGATATGGATAGAGCATCGTCCAATCTGGTGGAGCTGCGCGACCTTAAGGTCGCTTTCGACGGCGTCCAGGTTCTGCACGGCATCGATCTCAATGTGGGCCGGGGCGAGGCGCTTGGTCTCGTTGGAGAATCGGGTTGCGGAAAGTCGGTGACGTGGCTTGCGGCTCTGGGATTGCTTCCCGGCAAGGCGAGGGTCACCGGTTCCGTGCAGCTCGATGGACAGGAGCTTGCCGGCGGTTCCCGCGAGGCTTTCGAACGGGTGCGGGGCGGCCGGATCGCGATGATCTTCCAGGACCCGTCGAGCTCGCTCAATCCGGTGCTCCGGATCGGCCGCCAGATCGTCGAGGCGCTGTCGCTGCATCGTGGCCTCCGGGGCGATGCGGCGAGAAGGGAGGCGCTGCGGCTGCTGGACATGGTCGGCATTCCTGATGCTCGCCGCCGTTTCGACCTCTATCCCCACGAATTCTCGGGCGGCCAGTGTCAGCGGCTGATGATCGCCATGGCGCTTGCCGGCGAGCCGGACCTCTTGATCGCCGATGAGCCGACGACGGCACTCGATGCGACGATCCAGGCGCAAATCCTCGACCTGCTGATCCAGCTCCGGGCCGAGACCGGCATGGCGACGGTGTTCATCAGCCACGATCTCGGCGCTATTTCCCAGGTCTGCGAACGGGTCTGCGTCATGTATGCCGGCCGGATCGTCGAACAGGGCAGCGTCGCCCAGCTCTTCTCCGAGCCGCGGCATCCCTATACGCGCGGTCTTTTCGACGCGATCCCGCGGATCGACGGTCCCCGCCACCGGCTGATCCCCATCCCCGGCACGGTTCCGAACCCGAAACATCTGCCCGAAGGCTGTTCCTTCTCGCCGCGCTGTTTTCGCGCGGTCGAGGCCTGTCGCAGCGAGCGCCCTGCGCTCGAGACGTCGGCCGATGGCCGGCAGCTCGCCTGCTTCCGGCCGGTTCCGGCCAATGAGCCTGTCGAGACAAGAACCAGAGTGATTGAGGACATGCTGCAATGACCGCCCTCATCGAAGCGGACAATCTCGTTCGCATCTACCAGATCCGCCGCGGCGTGTTTGCGCGGCCGCATCCAGTGCGCGCCGTGGACGGCATTTCGCTGGCACTGAAGCCCGGCGAGACGCTGGGCGTCGTCGGCGAGTCCGGCTCGGGCAAATCGACGCTCGGCCGGATGCTGCTTGGCATCGACACCGCACAGGGCGGCGAAGTCAGGTTCGAAGGCAAGCCGATGCCGCATCTGAAGACGCCGCAATGGCGGGCGCTGCGGGCGAAGATGCAGTTCGTCTACCAGGACCCGCTGGCAGCCCTCGACCGGCGCGTGACGATCGCAAAACAGATTGGCGAGCCACTGGAGATCCACAAGCTCATTCCGAAGCAGCATCAGGAAGCCCGCGTTGCCGAGCTGATGACGGCCGTCGGCCTGCGTCCTGATCAGGCCGGGCGTTATCCGCACGAACTGTCGGGCGGTCAGCGGCAGCGCGCCGTGATTGCCCGCGCGCTTGCCGCGCGCCCCAAGCTTCTGGTCTGCGACGAGCCGGTGTCCGCGCTCGACGTCTCCATCCAGGCGCAGGTGGTCAACATGTTGCGCGACCTGCAGGAACAGAACGGCATCGCCATGGTGTTCATCAGCCACGACCTCAAGGTGGTGCGCAACATCGCCGACCGGGTGGCGGTGATGTATCTCGGCCGGATCGTCGAGGAAGCCTCTTCCGACGTGATTTTCCACTCGCCGCAACATCCCTATACCAAGGCGCTGGTCTCCAGCGTGCCGGTGCCGGGCAAGATCCTCGAAGGACGCGTCATCCTCCAGGGCGAACCGCCGAACCCGGCCAATCGTCCGTCCGGCTGCGCCTTCCATCCGCGCTGTGCGCTGGCACGGGATGTCTGTCGTTCCGTCGTGCCGCAGCTTCGCCCGATCGGCAACGGCCGCACGGCCGCTTGCCATGTCGTTGCCGGCGAAGCCGCCTCGATCGCAGCCTGAGAGGAGCCTTCGATGATCCGCTTCGTAGCCGTTCGGCTCCTTCGGGCCTTGATCACTATCTTTGCCGTCGTCACCTTCGCTTTCGTGGTGCTGCGCATGTCGGGAGACCCGGCGCAGGTCATGCTCGGCCCCGACGTGCCCCAGGAGGCCGTCGATGCGTTCCGTCGCGCGTGGGGGCTCGACCAGCCGCTCTGGGTCCAATACCTCGCCTATATCAAATCGATCTTCACCGGCGATTTCGGCGTGTCGATGCGCGACAAGGCATCGGCGCTGGATCTGGTTCTGCAGCGCGTGCCTGCGACGCTGCAGCTCACCCTGCCGGCGCTGCTCCTGAAGCTCGTCCTGGGTATTCCGGCCGGCGTCTATGCGGCGCTTCATCGCCAGAGTTTTGCCGATCGCGGCGTGATCCTGCTGGCGGTCCTCGGCTTCACGATCCCGTCCTTCGTGATGGGCCTGTTGCTGGTGCTGATCTTTGCGGTCATCCTCGGGGTGTTGCCCTCCGGCGGGCAGGATACATGGGTGCACGGCATCCTGCCGACGATCACCATGAGCATCGGCGGCATCGGCATCCTCGCCCGTTTCTCGCGCAGCGCCATGATCGAGGTGATGGGGCAGCCCTACATCCGCACCGCATCCGCCAAGGGCCTGAAATGGCCTGATGTCGTCTGGAACCATGCGTTGCCGAATGCTGCCGTGCCGATCGTGACGATCGTCGGCTTCATGGTCGGCTCGCTGATCGCCGGTGCCGTCGTGGTCGAGTCGATCTTCTCGTGGCCGGGCATCGGGCGCCTGCTGATCGTCTCGGTCGGCAACCGCGATCTCGCCGTCGTCCAATGTATCCTGCTGATCATCGCAGCCACCATGGTGGTTTCGAACCTCGTCGTCGACCTGCTCTACGGTTGGCTCGACCCCCGCCTTCGCTCCAACGCGGCGCATTGAGGACAAAGAGATATGGCTACGATCAATCTGTCGGAAACCTCGCGGACGCCCGGCTGGTACGCGACCTTCATCTCGCGCCTGCGCCGCAACGTACCATTCACCGTCGGGCTCGGAATTCTCTGGCTGGCGGCCATGGTTGCGGTTGCGATCTTCGCCGACCAGCTCCGCCCCTACAACATCACCGCCATGGACCTGTCGAGCCGGCTTTCCCATCCAGGCGCCCTGAAACACCTGCTGGGCACCGATGAACTCGGCCGCGACGTGCTTTCGCGCCTCCTCCAGTCGGTCCGGGTGTCGCTGATCATCGCCTTCGGCGCCACGATCCTGTCTGCGGTGTTCGGCACGGCGCTCGGTTTTGCGGCCGCGCAGTTCCGGGGTGCGGTCGAACATCTCGTGCTGGTGCTTGCCGATTTCCAGGCGGCGCTGCCATTCCTGATCATGTCGCTCGCGGTGCTCGCCTTCTTCGGCTCGTCCATGGTGCTGCTCGTCTGCCTCATGGGGTTCTACGGCTGGGAGCGTTACGCCCGCATCGCCCGCGGCTTGGCGATCTCGGCGAGCTCGCAAGGCTATGCGGCCTCTGTCGTGCAGCTCGGCGCAACACCGGCGCGTGTCTATTTCCACCACATCCTGCCGAACGTCGCCTCGACGCTGATCGTCTCGATGACGCTGACCTTCCCGGAAATCATCCTGATGGAAAGCGGTCTTTCCTTCCTCGGCCTCGGCGTGCAGCCGCCGGAGACGAGCCTCGGCAACATGGTGGGTTTCGGGCGCGAATACCTGACCCGTGCGCCGTGGATCATGCTCGCTCCGTCGGTCGTGATCATGCTGACGACCCTGTCGATCAGCATTGTCGGCGACTGGCTGCGCGACAAGCTCGACCCCACCCTTTCGTAATCTCGGGGTGGTTCGCTGCAAGCCCGGCGGCCACGTCCATCGATACCGCTATTGGCGCTGTGGACGGATTACAACGGATCGTCAACGATCCCGGGCGAAAACAGCCCAAAAACCGGCTGTTTCATAAACTCGCCACTTGAGTTTCTGCGATCATGCCGCTAAATCTCACGCCACCAGGACCGGGCCCCTCTGACAGTTCATGCTTGAGCTGTGATGTCGGACTGGATTTAGTCCAACTTGGGTGCCTGGTGTTCGTGGAAATCATGTGACGACAACGGCGGTGACCTACGACAGGCGGAAATGCAGGTCGTGAGCGTCTCAAGTTCGTCTCGGTCCACTCGCGGGCACTCCCGCCTTTGAGAGATTGGGTGCCAAATGATGGAATTCTTTACGCCGGAGGCATTGTCCGCCCTCCTGCAGGTTATCATGATCGACCTCGTGCTGGCCGGCGACAATGCGATCGTCATCGGCCTTGCTGCTGCCGGCCTGCCGAAGGAACAGCGGTCCAAAGCCATTCTGGTCGGTATCATCGCAGCGACCGTGCTGCGTATCGGTTTCGCGCTTGCCACGACCCAGCTTCTGCAGATCGTCGGCCTTCTGCTGGCCGGGGGTGTCCTGCTTCTCTGGGTCTGCTGGAAGATGTGGCGCGAATTGCGCACACCCCATCTGCATGAGGACGAAGCCAACGAAGCGCTGCAGAATGCAGACCTCAATGCCGACGGTACGGTCGCGGGCGGTGCGCCGCGCAAGACTTTCTCCCAGGCTGCCTGGCAGATCGTCATTGCCGACGTTTCCATGTCGCTCGACAACGTGCTCGCCGTTGCGGGTGCTGCCCATGAACATCCAGAAGTCCTGATTTTCGGCCTGGTCCTCTCGATCGCGCTGATGGGTATTGCGGCAAGCTTCATCGCCCGCCTGCTCAACAGGCATCGCTGGATTGCCTATGTCGGTCTCGCCGTCATCCTTTACGTGTCGCTCGAGATGATCTGGCGCGGCTATCACGAAGTCGCACCTTATCTCGGCGTGTAATATCGCCTGGCGCGGCGGTTCTGCCGCCGCGCCCTTTCCTCCGGGCCTCTGACGCCCGTCTTTGCCCGCCGTTTGCTGGGCGGTTTTTCCTGATCTCAACCAAAACTTATGCCGCGTCAGCAGAACCTATTCGTCAGGCTGCCGATCTGCTTTTATGTCTTCATGCCAAGCTGCGGCGCCCATGCGCCGGCCGTGTTGGAGTGGAAGACGCGGGCTCGATTTTTGGAGGAGATGCGCCTGTCCGCCGGGCGCGATAGATCGACCATCTAGGAAAAGCCATGACCGAACCCTGTTATGATGTCGCCCATCTCGGCCACGTCGAGCTTTATTCAGACCGTTTCGAGGAGTCGCTCGACTTTTTCACCCGTGTCTACGGGCTGACCGAAAGCGGCCGCGAGGGCGACAGCGTCTATCTGCGCGCTTATGACGACTACGAATTCCACACGCTGAAGCTCACCAGGCATCACACCACGGGTGTCGGCCACATTGCCTATCGCACGTCGTCCGCCGAAGCGCTTGAGCGCCGTGTCAGGGTGATCGAGGAAAGGGGCTGGGGCGTCGGCTGGACGGAAGGAGACCTCGGTCATGGTCGCGCCTATCAGTTCAAGAGCCCCGACGGCCATCTGTTCGAGCTCTATTGGGATACCAGGGACTATGTGGCACCGGCGGAAGAAAAGCCGGCGCTCAAGAACATCGCCCAGCGTTACCATGGCCGCGGCGCAAGCCCGCGCCGCCTCGACCATGTCAACCTGCTCGCTGCCGATGTCAGCCTGATCCGCGAGTTCATGACCACGGCGCTCGGCAGCCGGGTCACCGAAATGATCCAGCTCGACAACGGCCGGATCGGCGGCTGCTGGTTCACCATCAACAACAAGACCTATGACCTTGCCTGCTCCGAGGACCATACCGGTTCGCACGGCCGCTTCCACCATGTCACCTATGCCTGCGACCAGCGCGAGGACATTCTGCGCGCCGCCGATATCTTCCTGGAAAACGGCGTGCATATCGAATCAGGCCCGCACAAGCATGCGATCCAGGGCACGTTCTTCCTCTATGTCTGGGAGCCTGCCGGCAACCGCGTCGAGCTCGCCAATGCAGGCGCCCGCCTGATCCTTCGTCCGGACTGGAAGCCGGTCGTCTGGACCGAAGCCGATCGCAAGAAGGGCCAGGCCTGGGGCATGAAGACGATCGAAACCTTCCACACGCACGGCACGCCGCCGGTGGCACACAAGTAAGTCAAGAGGCATCCCATGGCAAAGACAGCATTGGTCATCAGCGCCCATTCGGCGGATTTCGTCTGGCGTTGCGGCGGCGCGATCGCGCTTCACGAGGAAAAGGGCTACGACGTCACTGTCGTCTGCCTGTCCTATGGCGAGCGCGGCGAAAGCGCCAAGCTCTGGAAGAACCCGGGCATGACGCTCGAAAAGGTGAAGACCGAGCGCCGCAGGGAAGCGGAAAACGCGGCAAAAGCACTAGACGTCACCGACATCCAGTTCTTCGATCTCGGCGACTATCCGCTGGTCGTCGATCAGGACGCCAAGTTCAAGCTGGTCGACGTGATCCGCAAGGTTCAGCCGGAATTCATGCTCTCCCATTCCAAGTGGGATCCCTACAATACCGACCACATGTACGCGACGCAGGTTGCGATCGAGGCGCGCATGATCGCCCAGGCCTGGGGCCACAATCCGGGCGAAAAGATTCTTGGGGCGCCGCAGCTCTACCTGTTCGAGCCGCACCAGACCGAGCAGATGGAATGGAAGCCGGACGTCTTCCTCGACATCTCTCCCGTCTGGGAAAAGAAGTGGGCGGCCATCCAGTGCATGGAAGGCCAGGAACATCTCTGGGACTTCTACAAGAACGTCGCCGAGAACCGCGGCAACCACTTCATGCGCAACTCCGGCGGCCAGGCCAGCGGACGCAAGTCGACCCATGCGGAGGGCTTTCAGTCGGTCTTCCCGCGCACTGTCGACGAACTTTGATAGGGGACGAATTCTGATGCCGGTCGTCGTCCAGAATATCGAACGCGCGGATCAGTCGGTCATCGACCGGCTGGCAGCCTGCGGTGTCGCAACCGTCCATGAGGCGCAGGGCCGCAAGGGCCTGCTCGCCAGCTACATGCGGCCGATCTATCCGGGCGCCCGCCTTGCGGCGAGCGCCGTCACCATCTCGGCACCTCCGGGCGACAACTGGATGCTGCATGTGGCGATCGAGCAGTTGAAGGCCGGCGACATCCTGCTGCTCGCCCCGACCAGCCCCTGCGAAGACGGCTACTTTGGCGACCTGCTTGCCACCTCCGCCCAGGCGCGCGGCTGCAAGGGCCTGATCATCGATGCGGGCGTTCGTGACGTGGTCGATCTGACCCAGATGAAATTCCCGGTCTGGTCGAAGGCGGTCTATGCTCAGGGCACGGTCAAGGAGACACTCGGCTCGGTCAATATTCCGGTCGTCTGCGCCGGCGCCTATGTCCGGCCCGGCGACGTGATCGTTGCCGATGACGACGGCGTCTGCGTGGTTGCCCGCGAGGAAGCCGAAGCGGTTGCCAAGAAGGCGGAAACCCGGGTCGCGGCCGAAGAAGACAAGCGCAAGCGGCTCGCCGCCGGCGAACTCGGCCTCGATATCTATGACATGCGCGGCAAGCTCGCCGAAAAAGGCCTGAAGTATATCTGAGCGGTGGAGGCCGCTTTCCCTTCTCCCGGCCGGGAGAAGAAGGGAGATCGAGATGAGTGAAACTGAAACCGGCGTCCGCTGCATGTGGATGCGTGGCGGCACCTCCAAGGGCGGGTATTTCCTCGCCTCGGACCTGCCGGCTGATCGTGACAATTTTCTTCTGCGGGTGATGGGTTCGCCCGATCCCCGCCAGATCGACGGCATGGGCGGCGCCCACCCGCTGACCTCCAAGGTGGCGGTGGTTCGGAAGTCCGATCGGGAAGGGGTTGATGTCGACTATCTCTTCCTGCAGGTCTTCGTCGACCAGCCGATCGTCACCGACGCGCAGAACTGCGGCAATATCCTTGCCGGCATCGGGCCTTTCGCCATCGAGCGCGGGCTGGTGGCGGCAAAGGGCGAAAAAACCGAAGTCTCGATCTTCATGGAAAACACCGGGCAGATCGCCATTGCGACGATCGAAACGCCCGGCGGCCAGGTGACCTACAAGGGCGAGGCCCGGATCGACGGGGTGCCGGGAACTTCGGCGCCGGTGCCGATCGTGTTTGCGGATACGGCCGGCTCCTCCTGCGGCGCGCTGCTGCCGACCGGAAACCCGGTCGACATCATCGAAGGTGTCGCCTGCACGCTGATCGACAATGGCATGCCCTGCGTCGTCATGCGTGGCGACGTGCTCGGGATTACCGGCACCGAGAGCCCGAAGGATCTCGAAGCGAACCAGGAACTGCGCGCCAAGCTGGAGGCGATCCGGCTGAAAGCCGGGCCGATGATGAACCTTGGCGACGTCACCAAGAAATCCGTGCCGAAGATGACGATGGTCTCTGCACCGGCGGCGGGCGGGGCGATCTCGACCCGCACCTTCATTCCGCACACATGCCATGATGCGATCGGCGTGCTTGGCGCGGTCAGCGTTGCGACCGCCTGCCTGCTGCCGGAAGGTCCGGCTTCGGAACTGGCTGTCATTCCGGAAGGCAACGAGAAGCTGCTGTCGATCGAGCATCCGACCGGCGAGATGAGCGTCATCGCCACGATGAAGGACGGCGAGGTCTATCGCGCGGCGGTGCTGCGCACGGCGCGCAAGCTTTTCGACGGCGTCGTTTTTGGCGACTGAGAGTAGGACACTGCCATGAGGATCGCATTTCTCGGTTTCGGCGAAGCGGCACGCGCCTTTCATGACAGCCTGGCGCCGAAGCTCGATGATGTCGAATTTCGTGCCTATGACCTGCTGCTTAATGATGCCGAAAAGGCGGGCGAGATGCAGGCGGCGATGACGAGCCGCGGCGTGCAGGCGGAAGCCTCGCCTGCGGGTCTTGCCGATGCCGACTGGATCTTCAGCGCGGTCACCGCCGACCAGAGCCTTATTGCCGCCCAATCGATCGCGCCGCATCTCGGCCAGGGCGCGCTGCTGATCGACATCAACTCCGTCTCGCCCGATCGCAAGCGCGAGACCGCCGCGCTGATCGACGTGACCGGCGCCGGCTATCTCGACATGGCCGTGATGGCCCCGGTCCATCCGAAGGGGCATGCTACGCCGGTTCTGATTGCCGGCAGGAGCGCCGCCGAGCTACTGGAGCGTTTCCGCGGCCTCGGCTTCAGTGCCGATGTCGCCGGAGAAGCAGTCGGCTCTGCGACGGCCATCAAGATGGTGCGCTCGGTGTTCGTCAAGGGCCTGGAAGCGATCACTGTCGAGGCGCTCCTAGCCGCAGAGGCGTCTGGCTGTTTCGAGGAGATCCTTGCCTCGCTCTCCCAGAGCTTTCCCGGTCTCGACTGGTCGAAATTCCCGGATTACCAGTTCGAGCGCACCACCCGCCACGGCCGTCGCCGCGCCGCCGAGATGCGCGAAAGCGGCGTCACGCTGGATGCGCTGGGGCTGAACGGCGGGCTTGCCCGCGAGATTGCCGCCGTTCAGGACGAGATGGCGGCGAGCGGCGTGAAGCCGGCCGGCGATCTCAGGGAAACCGTTGCGCGGGTCCTTTCGGCTCGGCGTCGAGGCAAATAAGCCCGCCTCTTCAGCGCGTTGCCTTGTATACGCGCCATGTTTTTGCGCTCCAAACCCGCACCGTCATCCACAGCCTCTGCCCCCTGTATACATGAGGCTTGGCCAATCCATCAGATGTGGCTAAGATTTGCCGATCGACAGGCGGAGGTTGCGCCGGCTTGTCAGGCAAAGGTGCGGATTTGGAAGAGACCTCGAGAACGACCCATACGATGCGCGCGCTGATGGAGCTGCGCAAGAAAATCCTCAGCGGCGACTATCCCGGCGGCACCCGGCTTTTCGAAGTGTCGCTGGCCGAGACGCTGCAGATTTCCCGGACGCCGGTGCGCGAGGTGATGTCGCGCCTTGCGGAGGAGGGATTGCTCGACCGGTTGGCGAATGGCGGTTTCGTGGTCCGAAGCTTCACCTATGCCGATGCCGTCGATGCGATCGAGCTGCGCGGCGTACTGGAAGGGACCGCGGCGCGGCTTGCCGCCGAACGCGGCGTCTCGCAGGCTGGGTTGGATCAGCTTCGGGAAATCCTGGCCCGGCTCGAGGATTGTTTCGGCGAAGCCGCGGACGATGTGGAACTGGAGGCCTATTCCGAAGCGAATGCCAAGTTTCATGTGGTGCTGGTCGAGCTTTCCGGCAGCTCGGTAATCCAGCGGGAGGTCGAGCGCGCGACACGGCTGCCGTTCGCGTCGCCATCGGCTTTCCTGTCAGGCCGGGCCCACGTGGCTGCCTTCCGTCAGTCGCTGCATATCGCCCAGGAGCAGCATCGCACTTTGGTGTCGGCGATCGCCGGGCGCGAGGGCGCGCGGGCGGAATTCATCGCCCGCGAACATGCTCGCATCGCCCGCAAGAACCTCGAATACGCCGTGTTCGAGGATCCGGAACTGATGCTGACCGTTCCGGGCCTGGTGCTCCTCAACTCCTGAGACCCGACCGCCTGCCGCAGGTTTTGATGGTCGGAAGCCTTCGGTTTACTATCCCCGAGGCGATCGTCAGCCTGCCGAATATTTCCCCTTGAATTTGTCTTCCGATGCCGTCATGTATACACGACATCGCAAGCCACAGACAAACCATAGGGAGGAATTCCGTGACTCAGGCCAATCTCACTCAAGTTTTGAAGGATGCGGGCAACACCGTCGAGCATCTGCGCAACTCCAAGACCGGCATCTATGTATACCCGGTCGTGGCTCCGGAATTCTCCAACTGGCGTTCGGAACAGGCTGCATGGCGTGAAGGCGCGGTTCTTTTCGACCAGTCGCATCACATGGACGAACTGGTCGTCGAAGGCCCGGACGCCGCCAAGTTCCTCGAAAGCCTGTCGATCAACAGCTTTGCCAATTTCGGCGTCGACCGCGCCAAGCATTACGTTCCGGTCACGCCTGCCGGCCATGTCATCGGCGACATGATCATCTTCCGCGAAACGGAAGAAAAGTTCGTCCTCGTCGGCCGCGCACCGACCGCCAACTGGCTGCTCTACAATGCGTCGCTCGGCAAGCATAACGTCAAGCTGACCCACGACCCGCGTTCGCCTTCGCGTCCGGACGGCAAGCTCGTCACCCGCATCCACTACCGCTTCCAGATCCAGGGTCCGGATGCGCCGAAGGTCTTTGAAAAGATGAACGGCGGCCCGATCCCGGAGATCAAGTTCTTCCACGTCGACTGGATCAATGTCGGCGGCCGCAAGGTTCAGGCTCTGCGTCACGGCATGGCCGGCGCTCCGGGTCTCGAAATCTGGGGTCCGTATGCGGAGAAGGACGAAGTCCGCGCCGCCATCATCAAGGCTGCTGAAGAAGCCGGCGTCGATCTGCGCCCGGTCGGCAGCCGCGCCTACGCCACCAACACCCTGGAGTCCGGCTGGATCCCGTCGCCGCTTCCGGCGATCTACACCGGCGACGAACTGCAGGCCTATCGCGACTGGCTTTCTGCCCAGAGCTACGAAGCTTCGGGCTCGATCGGCGGCAGCTACGTCTCCGACAAGATCGAAGACTATTACCTGAACCCCTACGAGCTGGGTTACGGCGTCTACGTCAAGTTCGACCACGACTTCGTCGGCCGCGCCGCCGTCGAGAAGCAGAAGGCGACCCCGCAGCGCCGCAAGGTCACGTTCGAGTGGAATTCCGACGACGTCGTCAAAGTCATCGCCTCGGCTTTCCAGCCCGGCGAACAGGCCGCCAAGTGGATCGACTTCCCGCTCTCCAACTATGCCTCGTCGAGCTTCGACAAGGTATTGAAGGACGGCAAGGTCGTCGGCCTGTCGATGTTCAACGGCTATAGCTACAACGAGCGTTCCATGCTGTCGCTCGGCGTCGTCGATGCCGACATCAAGGAAAACGACATCCTGACGCTCGTCTGGGGCGAGCCGGATGGCGGTACTTCCAAGACCTCCGTCGAGCAGGGCCACCGCCAAGCCGAGATCCGCGTTCGCGTCGCAGCGGTGCCTTACGCCCAGGAAGCGCGTGAAAATTACGCCGAAAGCTGGCGCACTAAGAAGGCCCTCTAATCGAAGGGCGTGCGAGAACGGGCCGTTCTCGCACGCCGCTCCGTCCGTCTGACCGGACGTTTTTCACTGGCTAAACGGGGGGAGGATCAACAATGGCATTTTTGAATCTGTTCAGGGGCAAGCAGGAAGAGAAGTCCGTGGAGCCGGCCAGCTTCAGGGACCTTATCGACGGCTATTCCATCGAAGTCATGCCGCGCACCGCGGCCAAGATCGAAGATTTCAAGGCCCTGCTGCCGAAGGGCACGCGGGTCTATATCGCCCATATCGACGGGACGCCTATCGAGGACATGGTGCAGACCGCAAGGCGCCTGCACGAAGACGGCTTCCCCGTCATGCCGCATTTTCCTTCCCGCATCATTGCAAGCCATGCGATCCTGGAGGATTGGATCAAGCGCTACAGAAACGAGGCGGGCGTGGAACAGGCGCTGCTGCTCGGCGGCGGCGTATCGACGCCGGCTGGTGATTTCGACAGTTCCATCCAGCTGATCGAGACCGGCCTGTTCGACCGCTACGGCTTCAAGCGGCTGCATGTCGCAGGGCACCCGGAAGGCAACAAGGACATCGACAAGGACGGCGGTTACAGGATCGTCGACGAGGCGTTGAAGTTCAAGCAGGCCTATTCCGAGCGCACCGATGCGGAGATGGCGATCGCCACCCAGTTCGCCTTCGATGCCAAGCCTGTCATCGCCTGGGCCGAGCGCATCGCTGCCGCCGGCGTCAAGCTGCCGATCCATCTCGGCATCGCCGGACCGACCAAATTGCAGACGCTCATCAAGTTTGCGATCGCCTGCGGCGTCGGCCCCTCGCTCGGCGTTCTGCAGAAGCGCGCGATGGATCTCAGCAAGCTCCTGGTTCCCTACGAGCCGACGGAAGTGCTGACCGAGATCGCCGATTACAAGGCTTCCCATCCGGAAAGCCTGATCCAGCAGATCCATGTCTTCCCGCTCGGCGGCATCCGTGCCAGCGCGGAATGGATGAACGAACAGCTGACCGGCGAGCGCAACGTCGCACCGTGAATTAACCGAGGCGGGGCAAGTGCCGGACTTGCGCCGTTTCGACCCGCTGCCGGGAGGAGAAAGGCAGGGGAGGACAGGCACGTGGACTATCCCAATCTGCGCCATATCCGTCTTTTCTGCGCCTGCCTGCGCACCGGCTCGCTGACGCGGGCGGCCGATATTGTCGGCGTCACCCAGCCGGCGGCTTCGCAGGCGATTTCCCGCCTCGAAGACCGCTTTGGAACGCGGCTTCTCGAGCGCGGGCCGGGGCATGCGATGGCGACGCCGGCAGGCCGGGTCGTCCAGGCCCGGTCGCTCAGGGCGCTCGATCTTATCCGAACCGGCTGCCAAAAGCTCCAGGCGGATTCGGGTTCGCGCGGCTCCGGGGCCGATGCAAGACTGACCATCTCCCACCTGCGCGCCCTGCAGGCCTTTGCCCAGACCGGAGGGTTTCCGGGTGCCGCGCGTATCCTCGACCAATCAGGTGCCGCAGTTCAACGCACGGCGCGCAACGCGGAGGCAATCCTCGGCACCAGCCTCTTCGAGGCCGATGGCCGCGCGACGCGATTTACCGGTGCCGGTCGCGCCGTTGCCCGCTGGGCCGGCCTTTCGCTCAAAGAACTCGGCAACGCCACCGAGGAGGTGCAGGAACTGCGCGGCAAATTCGACGGCCTGGTATCGATCGGCGCGCTGCCCATGGCGCGCACCACCATCGTGCCCGATGCCATCGCCTCGCTGGCCCTCACCCATCCGCTGGCGCGGTTCGAGATCCTCGAAGGCAGCTACGAGCAGCTCCTCAGCGATCTGGAAATGGGACATATCGATTTTCTGATCGGGGCGCTGCGCAGCCGCCTGACGTCGACACTCGGCCAGGAGCCGCTTTTCGATTTTCGGCTGGCGGTCGTCGCGGGTGCCGGTCATCCGCTTTCGGGCAAAACGGAGGTCTCGCTTGCCGAACTTGCCTCCTATCCATGGGTGGTGGCGCGCAAGGGGACGCCCAACCGCAACACGTTCGATGCCCTCGCCGCGAAGTTTCCCGACGGGCCGCAGATGCAGGGGACCGTCGAGACCGGTTCGCTGACGGCGTTGCGCGGCATCCTGATGCAGACGGATCGGTTGGCGCTGCTGTCCCGGCATCAGCTGCGGCACGAGTTGAAGGCTGGGTTTCTCGCGCTTCTGAACTATGAAGTGCCGGGAAAGCCGCTGTCGATCGGCATTACCACCCGCCGCAACTGGCAGCCGACGGCCCTCCAGGCGGAATATCTGGCGGCGATCCGGCGTGTGGTCGCGACGGAGGAGGCGGTCAGCGCTCCTGGCGGCAGCCGACTGCCTCCGCTGAAGGCCGCCGAGTAGCACCACTTGCCATTGCAGTTTTCGCAGTTATCGTTATTGCCGCATAGGTCCGGCCGGTCTGATGTCGCGCGCCGTCAGGAAAGAGCGGGAGCATCTTTGAGAAAAAAGGCCGTCAACAGTCTCGAACGCCTTCAGGCGGTACTTGAGGTTTTCACCGAGGACCGTCTGGAATGGACCCCGGAAGAGCTGATGGAGGAACTGGGCTATAGCCGGCCGACCCTCTATCGCTATCTCAAGATCCTGAAGGACAGCGGTTTCCTTACCTCCATGCCGAATACCGGCTTCACGCTGGGCCCGAGGGTGGTGGAGATGGATTATCTCCTGCGGAAATCCGACAACCTCATCCTTTCCGGCGCGCCCTATCTCCAGAAACTCACGGGGCGATACGAGTGCACGGCGCTTCTGGTGCGCTGGTACGGCGAAAAGATCCTCTGCGTCGATTCGATCAGTTCCAGCCGCGAGGCGATCAGCAGCTATCCGCGCGGGCGGCCGATGCCGCTCAGCCGGGGCGCGATCGGGCGGTCCATCGTCGCCTTCCTGCCGCGCCGCAATCTGCTGCCGCTGATCAATCGCACACTCGACGACTGGCAGGCGGCAGGCGCCGGCGATACCGTGGAAGCCGTCCTCGACGGGCTGAAGTCGGTGCGCAAGAAGGGTTACGCCGTGGCCCATGGCGAGGTGACACCCGGTGTCGTCGGTTTCGCGGCACCGATCTTCGATGCGGGCCAGAGCCCCATCGCCAGCTTTTCGGTAACGATCGCCCAAGAACACGCCCGCGGCTCCGCTGTGGAGGATATCGGCCGGGAAGTCTTGCTTGCAGCCGGTGAGATCACCGCCGCGCTGGCCTCACATCGGCACAGGATTTCTAGTCGCTAATCTCATAATGCAAGAAAATGTGTTGACTTTCGGTGGCTGCCTTCGCATTTTGCCGCAACGGAGCATGGCCGAGATCTCGGCATCGCTCGGCTCGCGGATTTTTTAAACGCCTCGGGGCACTGGACTTCCCTCAAGTTCCCGGTGCCGTAGCAGGACAGACAGGAGGAGCATTCCATGAAGAAGATCGACGCTTTCAACCATATCTGGCCAAAGCCCTTTTTCGACAAACTGATCGGCTATATCGGCACGATGACCGACGTCACCATGCGCAGCGGCGCGGTGCCGATGATGACGGACCTCGACCGCCGTTTCCAGGTGATGGACATGTTCGGCGATGACTACCAGCAGGTCCTGTCGCTCGCTTCTCCTCCGCTCGAAAAGCTGGCAGGCCCCGAGCGCGCCTATGACCTCGGTCGGATCGGCAACGACTCGCAGAAGGAGCTATGCGACAAATATCCGGAACGCTTCCCGGCCTTCATCGCCACCGTGCCGATGGAAAACCAGGAATGGATGATGGCGGAAACCAAGCGGGTCGTCGAAGACCTCGGCGCCTGCGCGGTCCAGATCTTCACCAATTACAGCGGCAAGCCGCTCGACCTGCCGCAGTTCGAGCCCTTCTTTGAATATATGGCAAAGTCCGACAAGCCGGTTTTCCTACATCCGTCGCGCGGCGCCAACTTCCCGGACTACCTGACCGAAGACCGTTCGGAATACGAGATCTTCTGGACCTTCGGCTGGCCGTATGAAACCTCGGCTGCGATGGCGCGCCTCGTGTTCTCGCGCATCTTCGACAAGTACAAGGGTCTCAAGGTCGTCACCCACCATGCCGGCGGCATGGTGCCCTTCTTCGAAGGCCGCGTCGGTGCCGGCTGGGACCAGATGGGCAAGCGCACGTCCGATCGCGACCTTTCGGTCGTGCTGAAGGCGCTGGAGCGCCCGCATCTCGAATATTTCAAGGAGTTTTACGCGGATACGGCGAGCTTCGGTTCGACCAAGGCAATCGAGCACGCTATCGAATTTTTTGGCGAAGACCGGGTACTGTTCGCGTCCGACGCGCCGTTCGATCCGGAAGGCGGCCCGATGTACATCCGCGAGACCATCCAGGTTCTCGACAACATGGACATCTCCGACGCCACCCGCCAGAAGATCTACGAGGGCAATGCCAAGAAGCTTCTCGGCCTGAAATAAGCGGATCCGGTTCTTAGGGCTATCGGACGCGCGGGCGGCAACGCCCGCGCGTTTTTTCATTTGGAGAGCCGCTCGATATAACGCCTTGCGGAGCGGGCGACGATCGCCTGTCCATCCTGACGGACATTCTGGTGCGAAAAGGCGCCGTAGATCCGCTCGAAAGGCCAAAGCGCCAGCCGCTCCGCGACATCGGCAACTTCAGCGGCGCTGAGCGGCAGCATGTTGGGGTAGCTCCACATGAAGGAGACGTGGTCGGCGCCCGGCGTGACCTGAACGATGTCTCCGGCCAGCAGCACGCCCTTGTCGTCTTCGCCCGTCCAATGCAGGACGGTGCCGCCGGCAAAGTGTCCGCCGCCATGAACCAGCGTGACGGACGAGGAAAGCACCAGCGCATCCTCGTCCCACAGCCGGACGTGATCCGACGGACGGCAGATCCACTCTTTGTCCGCGGCATGCAGATAGATCGGCGCATCGAAGGCGGCGGCCCAATCCTGCATGGTCGTGTAATAGTGCGGATGGGAGATCGCGATGGCGCTGAGGCCGCCCAACGACTGGACGATCGCCTTGGTCGCGTCGTCGAGGAGCGCGATGCAATCCCAAAGGATGTTTCCCGCCGGCGTGCGAAGCAGCAGGGCCCTCTGGTTGATGGCGAAGGCGGGGACGGTCTGGATCGCCAACAGCTCCGGCTCGAGCTGCGTCCAAGAATTTCGGTGCGTCCGTGCGAGCTTTTCCGTCGTCGTCCAGGCTTGGCCGGAAGGCGGTATATATTGGCGCTCGTCTGTGCAGATGGGGCACGCTTCCGGCGCTTCCTCGGCTTCCTGAAAGGAAGTGCCGCAGGCGCCGCAGAGAAAAACCGACATCGAAACCTCCCTCGGGACTGTCCATGGGTCCCGTCATGAATTTGACAGGAAACGATATTCGTCAAGGAAATGGAAGTCCTTGCGTCCCCTAAGGCTGGCTAGCCGGAACCGCTCGTATTCTCGGGGAAGGATTCACGTTTTCCAAAGGCAGGTGCGATAGGGTCCGGCCTTAAGCTATTTCACCCCAGAGGATCGGATGACGGCCCCGAAGACGCCAAGGCTGCTGAACCTGGATATCCTGCGTCTTGTCTCGGCGCTGATGGTGCTGACCTTCCACTACGGTTTCCGCATGCGGATTTCCGGCGAGGGCGGTGGCATCGGCTTTCCGGAGCTCGCACCGTTTGCCATGTGGTTCGATACCGGCCTGCTGATCTTCTTTGCGATTTCCGGCTATGTCATCACCATGTCGGCGGAAGGCCGCACGGCCTATGACTTCGCCGCCGGACGCTTCGCGCGGCTCTGGCCGACCTTCATCGTCTGCGCGACGATCACCGCCGTCGTGCTCGCCGTCTGGCATGTGCCGACCCTCGATCCGCCGACGGTCAGGCAATGGCTGGCGCATGTCGTCATCATCTCGCGCGGCTTCGGCCAGCCGTTTCTCGACGGTGCCTATTGGACGATCGCCTACGAGATCATCTTCTACTTCTGGGTTTTCCTGCTGATCGCCACCGGGCTTTTCGAGCGCGGCTGGCGCGTTGTCGTACTGGCGTGGCTGGCTATTTCCGTTATCAACGAGGCCTTGATCGGTAGCGGCGCAATCCAGAAACTGCTGATTACGGAATATTCCGGTTATTTCGCCTTCGGCCTGGCGCTTTACAAGGTGAGGCAGCATGCGTCCCTTTCGAGCCTCTGCGTACTTGCCGCCGCCGTCTGCTGGGCGATCGCTACGCCCTTCCTGACCGAACCGGATTTCATCGCAACATACGGACTGAGCCGCAGCGCCGTCGGGCTCGCGCTCATCGGGCCGCTGGCGCTGGCAGCGGTTGCGGTCTGCGCTATGGCGCCGTCGCTGCGCATTTCTCCGGCATTGGCCATCGGGCTCGGCGGCCTCACCTATCCGCTCTACCTGCTGCACCAGAATATCGGTTACGCGGTGTTTGCCCGTTTCGGCACGGATCAGAACCGCTGGCTCGTAGCCCTCGTGCTGGTTGCTGCCCTGCTCTTTGTCGCCTGGGTGATCGCAAGGGCCATCGAACCGCCGGCGCGGCGGGCGATCATCCGCGCTGCCAGCCATCTTCGCGACGGCTTGGGGCGCCTCAGACAGCGGACCGCCTGATCCTGATTGACGGGTTCATTTTACCCGGATAAATCTTCCTTTCAAGACAGAGGAAGCAGATGGCGGATTTTCATTGGACAGCTTTTCGGGGTGAAACCCGTATTGCGGGCGGATCGCCGGCCGAGGTCGTCACGGCGATCAAGGCCGGTGGCCATGAAAGCGTTCTGGTCTTCGACGATGCGACGGGAAAGCCGGTCGATCTCGATCTCCGCGGCACACTCGAAGACTGCCTCGGTCGCCTTCCCAAATCCGATGTGGATTCTGTTGAACCGGTGGAGCGGCGGCCCGGCCGGCCGAAGCTTGGCGTGGTGCCACGCGAGGTGACACTGCTGCCGCGGCATTGGGAGTGGCTCGGCCAGCAGCCGGGCGGCGCCTCGGTGGCTCTGCGCAAGCTCGTCGATGCGGCGCGCGCAGCCGGCAGTTCGGGAGACGACAGGCGCCGGGCTCAGGAGGCCGCCGACCGTTTCATGCGGGCGCTCGGCGGGGATCAGCCGGGATATGAGGACGCGGCGCGGGCGCTTTATGCGGGGCAAGAGGATCGCTTCAAGGATCTGACGGAGAGCTGGCCGAAGGATGTCCGGGACCACGCCCGATATCTCGCCCGGGCTGCATTCGGGGCCCGCTCTGCCGAAGAAAAATAACTTCCGTTATTTCGAGTAGTCGCCGAAAAATGCCGCCGTCATCAGGCAATCCGGAGCAGTCAGGTACTTTTTGAACATGTTCTGTCCGCGATTGAACATGGACCGGATGAAAACCGCACCGTAAGTTGCTTTGCGCCGCCGGGGAGGGTGGCTCGGAGGAGCAGTTATGGATCGCATGAAGAATAAGGTCGTTCTCGTCTTTGGTGCCGGTTCGGTCGGCCCGGGTTTCGGAAACGGCAAGGCTGCGGCCGTCGCCTATGCGCGCGAGGGCGGCAGCGTCGTCTGCGTCGACGTCGATCTCGATGCAGCGAGGAACACGGTCGACGTCATCGAATCCGAGGGCGGCACCGGCCTGGCGCTCGCCGCCGACGTCACCAAATCCTCCGACATTGCGGTCGTCGTCGAATCGACCATGGAACGCTTCGGCCGTATCGACGTGCTGCACAACAATGTCGGCATCAACCTGCCGGGCGGTGCGGCGGAGGCAACCGAGGAGAGTTGGCGCAAGGTGATGGACGTGAACCTGACCAGCGCCTTCCTGACTTGCAAGGCCGTTCTGCCGATCATGGAAAAGCAGGGCGGCGGGGCGATCATCAATATTTCGTCGCTCGCCTCCATCAGGTGGACCGGCTACCCCTACGTTTCATATTATGCATCGAAGGCAGCCCTCAATCACTTCACGCGGGCGATTGCGATCGAATATGCGGCCAAGGGCATCCGCGCCAACGCGATCCTGCCGGGGGTGATGGACACGCCGCATATCCAGAAACAGATCAGCGGCTATTACGGTTCTGCCGAGGAGATGAAGGCCAAGAGAGACGCTCTTTCGCCGATGAAACGCCAGGGAGACGGCTGGGATATTGCATGGGCCTCGGTTTTCCTCGCATCCGACGAGGCGAAATACATTACCGGAGTCGAGCTTCCCATCGACGGCGGGCTGCATGTGACGGTGTCCGGGAGCTTGAGCTGAGGCAATTGCAGCTACGTTGGAGAGAGATCCATGGTGTGGATCGGTTTTAAAGTTTTCTGCCCTGACGGCAAATTTAGGCTTGCCTAATCCTTCCGTGTTCAGCAAACTCCGGCAACTTGAAGAAAACAAGATCCAGATAATGGACCACTGCGGATGGCTGGAGGAGCCGGACGTCGGGAGGAAAAGCGGTTGCGCCGGAGAGGGGTGTAGTCCGCCTGGATTTGCGGCTCGACCGCGATCGATCCGGAGTGTTTCTTTCGTTTGTCCCCTTCCCAGCACTGAGGAGGATGACGCGTGACGGCAGCCCATAATACGATCGAGCCCATGGATGAGGCTTCTCTGCTCGCCGGGCTTGAGGGCGTGGCGCCGCAGCAGAGCGGTTCCGTCTGGATGCGACCGGTGGAGGCGATCGCCGCGGCGCTTCTCGTCGGCATCATCGCGCTTCTGCTGGCCGGAGTGATTTCCCGTTATGTCTTTTCGCTGCCGGTCGTCTGGATCGACGAGGTGGCATCGATCTCCTTCCTCTGGCTCGCCATGCTCGGCTCCGCCATGGCCGTCGATCGCAGCGAACACCTGCGGCTGACGCTCTTCGTCGGCATGCTGCCGGAAAAGCTGCACGGCTTGGCGAACACGCTCGCCCTGCTGCTGATGGCGCTCTTCCTCGGCGTGATGCTGCGGCCGGCCTACGAATATGCGATCGAAGAATCCTACATTACCTCGGCAGCGCTCAACATTCCGATGAGTTTCCGCGCCGCCGCCCTGCCGGTCGGCATCGGGTTGATGCTGATCCTCGCGGTCGTCAACGCGCTGAAGGGATCGACCTTCCGGCAGGTAGCGATGTCCGTTGTGGTCATCGCCGCCGTGACTGCGCTGCTCTGGCTCGTCGGGCCGGGCCTGAAGCAGATCGGCAACTGGAACATCCCGATCTTCCTCGTCGGTTTCGTCGCGCTGTTCCTGGTTCTCGGCGTGCCGATCGCCTTCTGTTTCGGCCTCGGGACGCTGGCTTTCCTGACGTTTACCACCTCCGTACCCGTGTTCGTGATGATCGGCCGCATGGACGAGGGCATGTCGAGCATCATCCTGCTGTCGGTGCCGATCTTCGTGCTGCTCGGCTGCGTGCTCGATGCGACCGGCATGGGCGGGGCGATCGTCGAGGTGCTGGCCTCGCTGCTCGGCCATGTCCGGGCCGGCATGTCCTATGTGCTGCTCGGCTCGATGTTCCTGGTCTCCGGCATTTCGGGCTCCAAGGTCTCCGACATGGCGACCGTCGCGCCGGCGCTGTTTCCGGAAATGAAGCGTCGCGGCCACAAGCCACCGGAGATGATCGCGCTTTTGGCGACCGGGGCGGCGATGGCGGAAACCGTACCGCCATCGATCGTGCTGATCGTGCTCGGCTCCGCCGCCGGCGTTTCGATTGCCGGGCTGTTCACGTCCGGTTTCGCGATCGCCATGGTCCTGCTGCTGGTTCTCGCGATCCTGGCGCGCTGGAAGGCGCGGCACGAATCCATGGCGGGTGTGCGCCGGGCACCGCTTTCGGTGATCAAGAAAGCGTTTCTGGTCGCCGCGCCCGCACTGCTCTTGCCCTTCCTGATCCGCACCGCCGTCGGCGAGGGCATTGCCACCGCGACCGAAGTTTCGACGATCGCCGTCCTCTACGCGATGATCATCGGGGCGACGCTCTACGGCGGCATCAGCCTGAAGAAGCTCTATTCCATGCTGGTGGAGACGGCAGCGCTGTCCGGCGCAATCCTGATGATCCTGGGGGCCGCGTCCGCCATGGCCTGGGCGCTGACCCAGACAGGGTTTGCGGCGCAGCTCGTCGAGGCCGTGCAGGGCCTTCCGGGTGGGTGGATGACCTTCATGGGCGTCACTATCCTGATCTTCATGGTGCTCGGCTGCGTGCTGGAAGGCCTGCCGGCGATCGTGCTGATGGCGCCGATCATGTTTCCGGTCGCCCGCTCGCTCGGCATCAACGACATCCACTATTCCATGGTGGTGGTGACGGCGATGAACATCGGCCTGATGACGCCACCGATCGGCATCGGTTTCTACATCGCCTGCAAGATCGGCAATGTCTCGCCGGACGAAGCCATGAAGGCCATCTGGCCCTATATCGGCGCGCTGATGATCGGCCTTCTGGTGATCGCAGCCGTGCCCTACTTCTCGACGGCCTTTCTCTAAGGGCTCTGAGGCAAAAAACTGGGAACGAAATCGGAGGAGGATTTCATGAACGTCAACCGCAGAACGCTTCTTTTGGGCGCGGCCACGACCGGCATCGCCACGACCTTTTCAATCCGCACGCGGCCGGCCAATGCCGCCGAGTTCACCTACAAGTTCGCCAACAACCAGGCGCTGACGCATCCGATGAACGTCCGCGCCAAGGAAGCCGTCGCCAAGATCCAGGAGGAGAGCGGCGGCCGCATGGCCATCAACATCTTCCCGTCGAGCCAGCTCGGGGCCGACACCGACATGCTGAACCAGGTGCGCTCCGGCGGCGTCGAAATGTTCAGCCTGTCGCCGATCATCCTGTCGACGCTGGTGCCGAATGCCTCGCTGAACGGCGTCGGTTTCGCCTTCCCGAGCTATGACAAGGTCTGGCCGGCAATGGACGGCGAACTCGGCAAATATGTTCGCGGCGAGATCGAGAAGAAGGGCCTGCTGACGCTCGACAAGATCTGGGACAACGGTTTCCGGCAGATCACTTCGTCCAAGGGGCCGATTACGACGCCGAAGGACCTCGAGGGCTTCAAGATCCGCGTGCCGGTGAGCCCGCTCTGGACCTCCATGTTCACCGCCTTCGGTTCGGCGCCCGCCAGCATCAACTTTGCGGAAACCTATACCGCGTTGCAGACCGGCATCGTCGACGGACAGGAAAACCCGCTCGCCATCCTGACGACAGCGAAGCTGTTCGAGGTGCAGAAATACGTCTCGATGACGAACCACATGTGGGACGGTTTCTGGATCCTCCTCAACCGCCGCTCCTGGCAGGCGCTGCCGGCAGATCTGCAGGGTATCGTCTCGAAGCACTTCAACGCCGCCGCCGAGCTGCAGCGCAAGGACGTCATGGGCCTCAACGCCACCGTCCAGGCCGAACTCGAAGGCAAGGGCATGAAGTTCAACAAGCCGGACGGCGCGCTTTTCCAGGAAAAGCTGCGCGCTGCGAATTTCTACAAGGACTGGAAGTCGAAATACGGCGACGAGGCCTGGGCGATCCTCGAAAAGGCTATCGGCAAGTCATTGAGCTGATCGGTAGCGGCCATGCATCTGATGGGAAACGGCATATGCAACAGGTGATCGAAATCCCTTCGGGTCTTCGGGAAGGTGTCGTTTCCGGCTCGCAGGCGGTGGAGCGGGCGCTGCAGCTCCTCTCCATCGTCGGTCGCGGCGCGGAAAAGGGCGTGGCGCTGGCCGATGTGGTCGCCGATAGCGGCCTCAACAAACCCACCGCCCGGCGGTTGCTGATGGCGTTGATGCGGTCCCGCCTCGTCGAACAGGACGAGCTTACCCGCCGATATTATCTCGGCGGGGAGCTTTACGTACTCGGCATGCTGGCCTCTCGCCGTCACGGCCTTCTGGAAATGGCGGGCGAAAGCCTGAAGCGGCTTTCCGGCAAGTCGGCCGATACGAGTTTCGTCTCGATGCGGCGTGACGATTACGCCGTCTGCCTGCATCGCGAGGAGGGCACGCATCCGGTGCGCACCCACGCGCTGCTGACCGGCGACCAGAACCCGCTCGGTGTCGGCGCTGGATCACTTGCCATGCTGGCGGCATTGCCGGACGCGGAAGTGGAGGCGGTTCTCGGTCGCATTGAAGGCGTCATTGCCGCGCAATATCCGGGCTATTCCCCTCAGATTATCCGAGAGGATGTCGCTCGCTCACGCGAACTCGGTTACGCGCTCAATCCCGGGCGGGTAATCGCCAATTCCTGGGGGATCGGCATGGCGATCCTGCTGCCCGACGGGCGGCTTGCAGGAGCGTTGTCGATTGCCGCGATCGACAGCCGCATGGGTGAGGCGCGTCAGAAGGAGCTCGCGGCCCAGCTCGCCCACGAGGTCGAGCGGGTGCAGGGCAAGCTGAAATCGCTGTTCAGTTCGGAGAAGCCGGCGCTTCGAAAGGCGCCGCAAGCGGCACGGTCGAGAACACCGGAACGGGTTTGAAACGAAGGAGAAGGTCATGGCAGGAGCGCAGATCGTCGGTTGGGCGCATTCGAAGTTCGGCAAGTCCGAAGCGGCCTCGACGCGGGAATTGATGGCCGAGGTAATCAATCCGGCCCTCGAACATGCCGGCATCACGGCCAAGGATGTCGACGGCATTTTCGTCGGCGTGTTCAACAACGGCTTTTCGAAGCAGGATTTTCAGGGCGCCCTGGTGGCGATGGCGGCCGACGGGTTCGACCATGTGCCGGCGGTGCGGATGGAGAATGCCTGCGCCACCGGTTCGGCGGCGCTCTATACAGCGCTGGACTTCATCGCTGCCGGCCGCGGCAAGATCGCGCTGGTCGTCGGCGCCGAGAAGATGACCGCTCTGCCCACGAAGGAGACGGGCGACATCCTGCTGTCGGCCTCCTACCGCGAAGAGGAGGCGGACGTTGAGGGCGGCTTTGCCGGTCTCTTCGGCCGCATCGCCAGCCATTATTTCCAGCGCTATGGCGACCGCTCGGAAGAGCTGGCGATGATCGCGGCCAAGAACCACGCGAACGGCATGAAGAACCCCTATGCGCATATGCAGAAGGATTTCGGCTTCGATTTCTGCAACACGGTGTCCGACAAGAACCCCTATGTGGCAGCGCCCCTGCGCCGTACCGACTGCTCGCTGGTGTCCGACGGTGCGGCCGCCCTGGTGATTGCGGCACCCGAAGTCGCGGCCGGCATGAAACGCGCGGTCGCCTTCAAGGCGCATAACCATGTCAACGATATCCTTGCCATGTCGCGTCGCGACCCGATCGCCTTCGAAGGCGCGCGCAGGGCCTGGCAGAAATCGCTGGCGGAGGCGGGCGTTTCGCTCGACGATCTCAACTTCGTCGAAACCCATGACTGCTTCACCATCGCCGAACTCATCGAATACGAGGCAATGGGGCTCGCCGAGCCCGGCAAGGGTTATCGCGTCATCCGCGAAGGCATCACCCGCAAGGACGGCCGCCTGCCGGTCAATCCGTCGGGGGGCCTAAAATCCAAGGGCCATCCGATCGGCGCGACCGGCGTTTCGATGCATGTGATGGCGGCGATGCAGCTTTGCGGCGAGGCGGGCGAGATGCAGCTGCCGAAGGCGACGATGGCCGGTGTCTTCAACATGGGCGGTGCTGCCGTCGCCAATTACGTGTCGATCCTGGAGCGGACGAAATGAACGCGACGACCTCGGTTGGCGTCGGCGATCGGACTGAGCCGAAGGGAGGGCTCAGCCCCCGCTCGACGCGGGTAATGAACCTCGCCCGCTTCGTGACGCAGGTGATGCGCCGCGAGCCGCAGGGTATTGCCCTTGTCTGGGCCGAAAAGTCCTGGACCTGGGAAGAGTTCGAGGCGCGCATCGACGCGATGGCGGCAGCGCTGCAGCAGCGTTTCGGGGTGACCAAGGGCGACCGTATCCTGGTCCAGTCGCAGAACTGCAACCAGATGTTCGAGAGCATGTTCGCCTGTTTCCGGATCGGCGCCGTCTGGGTGCCGACCAATTTCCGGCAGACGCCGGAAGAGGTCGCCTATCTCGCCAAGGCAAGCGGCGCGACCGGTTTGATCTGCAACGCCTCGTTTCCGGATCATGCGCGGGTGGTGCGGGAGAACAATCCGGAGATCGGTTTCGTCCTTGCCATCGGCGAGGCGCATTTCGGGCCGTCCTACGACACTATCGTCGAGGAATTCGGCGGCAGGAAGCCGGCCGAAGCGCGGGTCGAGCGCGACGATCCGTGCTGGTTCTTCTTCACGTCGGGCACGACCGGCCGGCCGAAGGCGGCGGTGCTGACCCATGGCCAGATGGCCTTCGTGATCAACAACCATCTCTGCGACCTGATGCCCGGCGTGACCTCCGCCGATGCAGCGCTGGTTGTTGCGCCGCTCTCGCATGGCGCCGGTGTCCACCAACTCACCCAGGTGGCGCATGGGGTGAAGACCATCCTGCTGCCGACCGAAAAATTCGATATCGACGCGGCGTGGGCGCTGGTCGAAAAATGGCGCGTCTCGACGATGTTCACGGTGCCGACCATCCTGAAGCTGCTGGTCGAGCATCCGGCCGCCGAGAAACACGACCACTCCTCGCTCCGCTACGTCATCTATGCCGGTGCGCCGATGTATCGCGAGGACCAGAAGCGGGCGCTGAAAGCCCTCGGGCCGGTGATCGTGCAATATTTCGGGCTCGGCGAGGTGACGGGGGCGATCACCGTCCTGCCGCCAGCCTTGCATTCGGCCGAGGACGGCGAAGCCGCCAGGATCGGGACCTGCGGCATGGAACGCACCGGCATGCAGGTGTCGATCCAGAACGATGCGGGGGAAGAGGTCGGGCCTTGCGAGACCGGCGAGATCTGCTGCATCGGCCCGGCCGTCTTCGCGGGTTATTATGACAATCCCGAGGCCAACGAGAAGGCGTTCCGCAACGGCTGGTTCCGCACGGGCGATCTCGGCCATATGGATGCGGAGGGTTTCCTTTACATCACCGGCCGCGCCTCCGACATGTATATTTCCGGCGGCTCGAACGTCTATCCGCGCGAGATCGAGGAGAAGCTCCTCACCCATCCGGCAATCAGCGAGGTGGCCGTGCTCGGCGTGCCGGATCCGCTCTGGGGCGAAGTCGGCATCGCCGTCTGCGTCGCCAAGCCGGGTTCGGCGGTGACCGAGAAGGATTTGTTCGCATTCATCGACGGCCGGATGTCCCGATACAAGATGCCGAAGCGCTTCATCTTCTGGGATGCGCTGCCGAAATCCGCCTATGGCAAGATCACCAAGAAGATGATCCGCGAAGAGCTGCAGGCACGCGGCGAGCTCGATAATAAGTCGGCTAACGATCCGCCGGCGTTACGCCAACTCAAACATCCGGGTCCCATCGCGCCGATCAGGCGAGAGGCGGTGCGAACCGTGGTGAAGCCGGTCGAGGGCGTGCTGCGGGCCGGCGAGGTTTTCATGGCCGAAGTGGCGCGCGTTTTCGCGGAGGCGGGCTGCAAGGGCGGTTTCGTCAATATCGAGGGCGGCGCCTGCGATCCGTTCCGTTATGTCCTGCCGGCCTTCTCACCGGACGAGGATCATGCTGCCTGGTATAGCGCGACCTTCGCGCCGGAGGCGGGCGGCAGGTTTTTGGCGGCGACCGCCATGGTCGGCGAACGGGACGGGGCGCCGTTCCTGCATTGCCACGGCATCTGGGATACCGGCGAAGGGCTTTTGCGCATGGGGCATGTGCTGCCCTTCGACAGCATTGTCAGCCGTCCGATCGCGGTCAAAGGTTATGGCAGCGCCACCGCGACCTTCTCGTCGATTCCCGATCCGGAAACGAATTTCACCCTGTTTTCCGCCAGGGGCGAAAGCGGCGAGGGCAACGGCATCTTGCTGCGGGTACGCCCGAACGAGGATGTCGGGATGGCGATCGAAGACGTCTGTCGGGAGCATGGCATAGAGAACGCCCGCATCTACGGCATCGGCAGTATCAATGAGCCCGTGTTCGAGGATGGGCGTCGCGTGGTCTGCCTCGCGACCGAGATCGCCATCGAGAACGGCGTGCTCGAAATGACACCGGATGGGCTTCGGGCCTCCATCGACGCCGTGGTCGTCGATACGGATGGCGTGATCTATCACGGCCGGCTGGCGCGGGGCGACAATCCCGTCGGCGTCACTTTCGAACTGGTCATCATCGAAAACCGGGAGAGCTGAACATGCGCAGCGTCGTCGTCACGGGTGCGGGATCGGGTATCGGCCTTTCGACGACGGAGCTTCTCATCGAAGCCGGCTGGCACGTGCTGGCTGCAGACCGCGACGTCGCGGCACTCGAACGGCTGATGGAACGGCTCGGAAATCGGTCCGGTCTCCTCACCACCGTTCTTCTCGATATCACCGACGAGAAGGCGATCGCCGAACTCGCCGATCGCTGCCAGGCGCTTCAAAACCCGCTGCAGGCGCTGGTCAACAGCGCGGGCATCGGTTCGAACGTTCGTTTCGCCGATACCACGACCGATCAGCTGCGGCGGATCTACGAGGTCAATGTCGTTGGCGCGTTTGCGCTGTCGCAGGCGCTGGCGCCGATCATGCGGGAAAACGGCGGCGGGTCGATCGTCCACATCGCCTCGGTCTCCGGCATCAAGGGCAATCTTGGCCGTTCCGCCTATGGCGCGTCGAAGGGCGCGCTGGTGACGCTCACCAAGATCATGGCGGTCGAACTCGCTGACGACCTGATCCGCGTCAACGCCATTGCGCCGGGTCCGGTCGAGACGCCGATGGTCAAGGAAAACCACACCGCCGCGACGCGCGAGGAGTGGAAACGCACCGTGCCGATGCGCCGCTACGGCCGGCCGGAGGAGATTGCCACGGCCATCGCCTTTCTCGTCGACGAACGCCAGTCCTCCTATGTGACCGGTCAGATTCTCGCCGTCGACGGCGGATTTACGGCTGCCGGGCTGATGGCCTGATCCGTTCCGGCACGACGTTCGTCATATGACAATCTCTTCATGAAAATAGGCGGCCCGACGCATCGACGCTCGTTGACAAGTCACGGGATAGATTAGAAAACTGCCAGCTTCCGACGGCAGCCACGGGGGGACTTCCATGTCTAGGCGCGCGATATTCGGCTTTCTCGCTCTCATCGTTACCGCATTCGCTTTCGGCTCGCCGCTGACGGCGGCCGACCGGCGGATCGAAAGCACTCCGAACAGCGATTATCTCGGCTTCGATCTCAGAACCGTGAAAAATGTCAGCCAGCCCCAATGCGAGGCGGCCTGCATCGGCGACAATGCCTGCAAGGCTTTCACCTATAACGAGAAGGCCAAGTGGTGCTTCCTCAAGTCGGATTACAGCCAGCTCAACCCGTTCCAGGGCGCAACAGCCGGCAAGATCGTCGTAACGGCTATCGAACCGGATATCGGTGCTCCGCCGAAACTGTCCTTCCTCTCGGAAGACGTTCTCCAGCAGGCGCGTGATCAGAAGGATGGCCTGGCGCTCGGCGACAACCAGCAGGGTTACGGCGTCGAGAACCTCAAGACGATTGCCCAGGGCCAGTTGCTCGCCGGCAATGTCGATACGGCGATCTACAATTTCAAAGGCGCGCTTTCGATCATCCCCGATGACGGCGCGCTGTGGATCGAGCTCTCGCGCGCTGCCGGCACGGCCAAGAACAACAGCAGCGCCGATGGCGAAGGCACGCTTGCCGCGGTCAACGGCTACCAGCTTTCGCGTACCACGCAGACCCGGGCCGATGCGCTGGCGGTTCTCGGGGCCGCGCTTGCCAAACAGCAGAATTATCGCGCGGCGCTGAACGCCTACAAGGCAAGCCTTGGGCTGGTGAATGCCCGCACCGTGCAGGCCGCCTATAACGACCTGCGCGAACGCCAGGGTTTCCGCATGACCGGCAATACGGTCGATGCCGATAGCGTCAACCCGCGCGTCTGCGTGCAGTTCTCCGAACCGCTGGTGAAGATCGGCGTCGACTACGCTCCCTTTGTCGTGCTCAACGGCCAGGCGCCGAAGGCGATGGAAGCCAAGGGTAACCAGATCTGCGTCGAAGGCCTCACCCATGGACAGCGCTACAAGCTGTCGCTGCGCCGGGGCCTGCCGTCTTCCGTCGACGAGCCGCTTGTTGCCCAGGCCGATATCGACATCTACGTCAAGGACCGCTCGGCGTCCGTGCGGTTCACCGGCGACAGTTTCGTGCTGCCCTCGACCGCGCGCCGCGGCATTCCGATCGTCTCGGTCAATACCGAAAAGGCCAATCTGAAACTCTACCGGGTCGGCGACCGCAGTATCGCCCCGCTGCTCGCCAATTCGCAATTCCTGACCCAGATGGACGGCTATAACGCCACCCAGATCGAGGAGCAGAGCGGCGAACTGGTCTGGCAGGGCACGATCGATATCGCCCAGGACCTGAACAAGGACGTGGTGACCAGCTTTCCGGTCGACGAGGCTCTGCCGACCCGCAAGCCCGGCGTCTACATGCTGACGGCGGCCGCCGCCAATGCGACGAGCCAGGAATACGATGCCAAGGCGACCCAATGGTTCGTGGTGTCCGATATCGGGCTCACCACCTATGCCGGCACGGATGGCCTCAATGTCTTCGCCCGCTCGCTCGGCAGCGCCAAGCCGATGGCAGGGGTCGATCTGCAGCTTCTCGCCAAGAACAACGAAATCCTCGGTACGGCGAAGACCGATGCGGATGGCCGCGCGGTGTTCACCGCCGGCCTGATGCGCGGCACGGCGGCGATGGTGCCGGCGGTGCTGGCGGCCCAGAACAACGGCCAGGACTACGTCTTCCTCGACATGGCCCGTGCCGGGTTCGATCTGTCCGACCGTGGCGTGACGGGTCGCCCCGCACCCGGCGCGATCGACATCCTGCCCTGGACGGAGCGCGGCATCTATCGCCCCGGCGAAACCGTGCATGCCTCGGCGCTTGCCCGCAATATCGATGCGACGGCGATCGAGAACCTGCCGCTCACTTTCGTCTTCCTGCGCCCGGATGGCGTCGAGGATCGGCGGATGGTCAAGAACGGCTCGCTCGGCGGTTATGCGCTCGACCTGCCGCTGCTGGCAACCTCCATGCGCGGCACCTGGACGATGCAGATCTTCACCGATCCCAAGGGGTCGGCAATCGGCGAAAAGACCTTCCTCGTCGACGACTTCGTGCCGGACCGCATTGAATTCGACATGACCAGCGACGCCAAGGATATCGCGGTCGGGGAGCCGGTGCCGGTCAATATCGACGGCCGATATCTTTATGGCGCGCCGGCGGCAGGCCTCAATCTCGAAGGCGAGATCGCGCTGAAGACGACGCGCGAAAACCCCGCCTTCCCGGGCTACCAGTTCGGCCTCGTCGATGAAGAGGCGAGCGAAGCGGTTCGTATTCCGCTCGAGGAGCTCGAACCGCTCGACGACGACGGCAAGGCAACCTTCGACGCGACCGTTGCCGAAGCGCCTTCGACGACTCAGCTTGTGAACGCCGATATCGTGGTGCGGATGCAGGAGGCGGGCGGCCGGGCGATCGAGCGTTCGATCACCCTGCCGGTCAAGGCGGAAGGTGCGCGGATCGGCATCAAGCCGGAATTCTCCGGCGATCTCGGCGAAAATTCGGTCGGCAACTTCACCGTGATCATGGTGGACGCGGCCGGCAAGAAACAGGCGGTGCAGAACCTGCCCTGGAAGCTGATCAAGATCGACCGCGACTATCAATGGTATCGCGACGGCTCGTCATGGCGGTATGAGCCGGTGACCCGCACCAGCCAGGTTGCCAACGGCATGGTGAATGTCACGGCAGACGGCGGCAAGGTTTCCGTGCCGGTCAACTGGGGCCGCTACCGGCTCGAGGTCGAAACTGCCGATATCGGCGGGCCGACGTCCAGCGTCGAGTTTGATGCGGGCTGGTTCGTGGCCGCGACCTCGACCGAAACTCCGGATGCGCTTGAAATTGCGCTGGACAAGCAGAGCTACAAGGTCGGCGAGACGGCCAAGCTCAAGGTGTCGTCGCGTTATACCGGCGAGCTGATGATCACGTCGGGTTCCGAGAGCCTGATTGCGGTCAAGACTGCGAGCATCAGCGCGAATGGCGGCGAAGTCGACATTCCGGTCACCGCCGCCTGGGGGGCCGGTTCCTATGTCACGGCGACGCTTTATCGTCCGGGCCAGGCGCAGGAAAGCCGCATGCCGATGCGCGCCATCGGCGTCACCTGGCTGAAGGTCGATCCGGAAAGCCGCGATCTGCAGGTGCAGATCACCGCTCCGGAAAAAACGCTGCCGCGCCAGCCGCTGAATATCTCGCTGCAGGTTGCCGGAGCGGGCGCCAACGAGGACGCCTATGTCACCGTTGCTGCGGTGGATGTGGGCATCCTCAATCTCACGCGTTACCAGCCTCCCGCCCCGGATGACTGGTATTTCGGCCAGCGCCGCCTCGGCCTCGAAATCCGCGACCTCTACGGTCGCCTGATCGACGGCTCGCTCGGCGCCACCGGACGGCTGCGCACCGGCGGTGACGGCGGCAGCACGGCGCTGCAGTCGAGCCCGCCGAAGGAAAAGCTGATCGCCTTCTTCTCGGGTCCTGTAAAGCTCGACGCGCAGGGCAAGGCGAATGTCTCCTTCGACATTCCGCAGTTCAACGGCACGGCGCGCGTCATGGCGGTCGCCTGGTCGAAGACCGGCGTCGGGCATGGCGTCAAGGACGTGGTGATCCGCGATCCGGTCGTGATCACCGCCAGCCTGCCGCGCTTCCTGGCGCCTGGCGACCAGACCAATCTCAGGATCGATATCGCCAATACCGATGCGCCGGCCGGCGATTACCAGCTCGCTATCACCACCAACAAGCCGGTCGCCGTCGATCAGAAGGGGACCGGAAAGATCACGCTGGCCGCCGGCGGCAAGTCGGATGTCACGCTCGCGCTTCGCGGTGTCGAGCCGGGCGACGGGTCGATCCTGGTCCGCCTTTCGAATGCGTCGGGCATGTCGCTGGACCAGGTGCTCGATATTCCCGTGCGGCCTGCCGCCATGCCGATCACCCAGCAGCGGCTTGTCCAGCTGAAGCCGGGCGCCAGCGTGACCGTCGATGCCAACCTGCTTGCCGACAGCATCCTGCCGGGTGCCTCGGTCAGCGTGAACGTCAGCCGCTCGACCGCCTTCGACATTCCGGCGCTGCTGATGAGCCTCAGCCGTTATCCCTATGGCTGCGCGGAACAGACGACAAGCCGGGCCCTGCCGCTTCTCTATCTCAGCCAGATGGCGGTGCAGAACGGCCTTGCCGACGATACGGAAGTCAAGAAGCGGGTCCAGGATGCGATCTATCGCGTGCTGTCCTACCAGTCCTCGGCCGGCAGTTTCGGCCTCTGGGGTCCGGGCGGCGGCGATCTGTGGCTCGATTCCTACGTGAGCGACTTCCTTAGCCGGGCCCGTGAGCAGGGCTACGACGTGCCCGAACAGGCGCTCGTCCAGGCTCTCGACAGCCTGCAGAACTCGCTCGGCTTCACCAACAACGTCAAGGATCAGGGCAACGAGATCGCCTATGCGCTCTATGTGCTCGCCCGCAACCGCAAGGCCGCGATCAGCGACCTGCGTTATTACGCCGACACGATGCTGAACGACTTCCCGACGCCGCTCGCCAAGGCCCATATCGCCGCGGCGCTGGCGCTTTATGGCGATGCGCAGCGGTCAAAGAACATCTTTGCAGCCTCGCTGCAGATGTCGGAAGCAGCGCAGATCCAAAGGGTCAGCCTGTCGCGTTCGGACTACGGTTCGTCCTTGCGTGACGGTGCCGCGGTTCTGGCGCTTGCCGCCGAAAGCCGGCCGGTGCCGCCGATCGTTCCGGCGCTCGCCACCATCGTCGCCAAGGAATGGGGGCAGAAGAAATATACCAGCACCCAGGAACAGACCTGGATGCTGCTCGCCGCCCGCGCGCTGCAGAACGGTGACGACGGCCTGCGCCTGCAGGTCAACGGCGCCGACCATCGCGGCACGCTGATGTCGCAGATGACCGGCGATGCGCTGATCGGCCATCCGCTGACCGTCAAGAACAACAGCGCCGATCCGCTGGCTGCCTCAATCACCACGGTCGCGGCACCGGCTCAGCCGCTGCCTGCCGGCGGCGACGGGTTCCAGATCACCCGCACCTATTACTCGATGGACGGCGAGGAGACGAATGTCAGCGAAGCGCAGCAGAACCAGCGTTACGTGGCCGTGATCACCATCACCGAGAGCAACAGCTGGCCGTCGCGCATCGTCGTCACCGACCTTCTGCCGGCGGGGTTAGAGATCGACAATCCGAGCGTCGTCAACAGCGCCAGCCTCGCCAATTTCGACTGGATCGAGGACGTGCAGGCGGCCCATACCGAATTCCGCAACGACCGTTTCGTTGCGGCCTTCGACCGGAGTTCCGGCGACAACCGCGAGATCACGCTTGCCTATGTGGTCCGCGCCGTGACCCCCGGCGTCTACGATCATCCGGCTGCGCAGGTCGAGGACATGTATCGTCCGCAGTTCTCGGCCCGTACCGCAATGGGCAAGATGGAGGTGCTTGCCGCCCAGTAAGCGGCAGCTTGTTCCGATGAAGCTCAGGTGGAAACTTTCGATCGGTCTGGGTATCGGCCTCGGCGCAGCGGCGGGGCTGGTGGTCGGCCTCGATGCGGCCGACAGGGCCTATCCCCCGCCGCTCGAAAAGGCGCGGGTGGTTTCCGCCGAAGTGCTGGATGCGGATGGCGAACTGCTGCGCGCCTTCGCGACGCCCGAGGGGCGTTGGCGGCTTCGCACGAACACCGAAAACGTCGATCCGCGCTTCCTGAAAATGCTGGTCGCCTATGAGGACCAGCGTTTCTACGAGCATGGCGGCGTCGATCCGTGGGCGCTCGGCCGAGCGATGCTGCAGCTTGTCACCAACGGTCGCGTCGTTTCGGGCGCTTCGACACTGTCGATGCAGGTGGCGCGGCTGATCGAGCCGCGCGAGAGCCGGTCTGTCGCAGCCAAGCTCCGCCAGGTCGTCCGGGCCGTCCAGATCGAGCGACGGCTATCCAAGAGGGAAATCCTCGAACTCTACCTCACTCACGCGCCCTATGGCGGCAATCTGGAGGGCGTGCGGGCCGCGAGCCTTGCCTATTTCGGCAAGGAGCCGCGGCGGCTGACGGTGGCGGAAGCGGCACTTCTGGTCGCCCTGCCGCAATCCCCGGAGGGCCGGCGGCCGGACCGGCATTTCAAGGTTGCTCAGGCGGCTCGCGAACGGGTGCTGATGCGTTCGGCGGTTGCCGCGGTGACCGGCGACGGCGAGTCGGAGCGGGCGGCACGCGATGGCATCCCGGCACGCCGGCTGCAATTGCCCGCCTATGCGGCGCATCTCGCCGAAGCGGCGATCCGCAAGCAACCGAAAATCGAGCAGCACAAGACGACGCTGAGGCGCGGCATTCAGCAGGGGCTGGAACAGGTGGCGAGGGAGGCTTCGGTCAAGCTCAGCCCGAAGGTCTCTGTCGCCATGGTGATGGCGGATATCACGACGGGCGCGATCGTCGGCGAGGTCGGTTCGGCCGATTATTTCGATGCGAGCCGCTCCGGCTGGGTGGACATGACGCGGGTCAACCGCTCGCCAGGCTCGACGCTGAAGCCGTTCATCTACGGCCTCGCCTTCGAGCAGGGGCTGGTGTCCCAGGAAACGATCATCGAGGACCGGCCGGCGGATTTCTTCGGTTACCGGCCGAAAAATTTCGACATGACCTATCAGGGCGATGTCAGCGTCCGCCAGGCGTTGCAGCTTTCGCTCAACGTGCCGGCCGTGCGGCTGCTCGATGCCGTCGGCCCGTCGCGGCTGATGATCCGTTTCCGCCGTGCCGACGTGCGGCCGGTCCTGCCGGTCAACGAGGCGCCGGGCCTGGCGATCGGCCTCGGCGGCGTCGGCATCACGCTCAAGGATCTGGTGCAGGCCTATGCGGCGCTCGCCAATCGCGGCAATCCGATGCGAATCGGCAATGGCATCGAGGACCAGCCGGGCATGATCGACGGCGAGCCGCTTCTCGATCCGCAGGCGGTGTGGAACGTTACGGACATTCTGTCCGATGTGCTGCCGCCGCAGGGCAGCCGAAGGCTCGGCATCGCCTACAAGACCGGCACGAGTTACGGTTATCGCGACGCCTGGTCGGTCGGGTTCGACGGACGTCATGTGCTGGGCGTCTGGGTGGGGCGGCCGGACAATGGCGCAGTGCCGGGCATTGCCGGTTATCAGACCGCGGCGCCGATCCTGTTCGAGGCGTTTTCCAAGTCCGGCGTGCCGATCACGCCGCTGCCATCCGCGCCGTCGGGTGCCGTCCGCATTGCGCAGGCCGAACTGCCGATCAGCCAGAGGCGGTTCTCGATGACCGCGAACGGGCTTTTTTCCGCCTCGACGCGGGAGCCGGCACCACAGATCGTTTATCCGCCGGAAGGCGCACGGGTCGATCTCGGGGCGTTATCGGGCGATATCTCGCCGCTGGTCCTGAAGCTGCAGGGCGGCCGCGCGCCGTTCCGCTGGCTCGCCAACGGCAAGCCGCTCAGCGAGCTGTCCCGCCGCCGGACCAGCGAATGGAAACCGGATGGTGCCGGTTATTCGACGCTGACGGTGATCGACGCCGCCGGCCGTGCCGCGAGCGTTCGGGTTTTCGTGGAATAGAAATGTTGGAGCTTCCGCGAGGAAGGCGTTCAAGCGTTGGCTTGGCTTCGGCCAACACTTTGGAGCCCGCGCAGTCGCCTGCCGTGGTTTTCAAAGATCGGAGAGCCCACACGAATGCGGAACCTCATTTTGTTTAGTATGTGTGGCTCCGCATTCGCGTGGCCTTCGGCGTCTTTTCGGGGCTTCCGGCCCCTACAGGTGATCATCTCGCCTCGCTGCGTGGCTTTATTCGCGCCCATCCTTTCGGGACAGGCCCGCCACTTGCACGGCTCAACCGAACCGGACATGGCTGTCCGGGGGAGGCTTGATAGGCGGCGCGGTTTGAAGACCTTGCCGCCATGGCTTTCACCTCTTCCACCTTTCCCGCACGTTACGGTTCCGATGAAAGCGCCGGCCTCCGCCTGCCCGCGAACGTCTCGCGAAACACTCCGGCGACGGGAGCGGGGGGATTGTAGGCACGGGCTGGGAAGGTGGGGATGATGAGGCGGTTAAGTCATTGGCGATGCTGGAAGGCGACGATCAATTATCCACGGGCGAAAGCCAGAAGTGATCGGAGGTGTGCCTCGTCATACCCCCCTCTGTCCTGCCGGGCATCTCCCCCTCAAGGGGGGAGATCGGCCAGAAGCGAGGTCTTACCCAACCAAAAGCCTTGAGCTTGCCGAACTCTCCCCTGCCAGCTTCCTACCGTCGCACAATCAGAGAGAGACCGCAGAGCATGCCTCCTTCGATCTCCCCCCTTGAGGGGGAGATGCCCGGCAGGGCAGAGGGGGGTGCCTCCCGGAACAACCTCTCTCAAACCGCCCAGCGACCGGACCGCTCAATATTCCCGAAAAATCGGCTTTTCGGAAGCATGATGCGGTCGCTTCGAAGGGCGTCCTAAGCTGCCGCCGTCGCCTTTTTCTTCGCCACGCGGGCACGGATCGACTCGATGTCGGCCTTCGGCGTGGCCTTGAAAAGCGTGCGGGTATAGTCGTGCTTCGGGTCGGAAAACACCTCTTCGCGGGTGCCGTATTCCACGGCCTCGCCGAAATACATCACCATCACCTCGTCGGCGATGTAGCGCACGACGGAGAGGTCGTGGCTGATGAAGACGTAGGTGAGGTTGAACTCGTCCTGGAGATCGGCGAGCAGGTTCAGCACCTGGGCCTGTACCGAGAGGTCGAGCGCCGAAACCGGTTCGTCGAGCACGAGAAGCTTCGGGTTCATCATCAGCGCGCGGGCGATCGCGACGCGCTGGCGCTGGCCGCCCGAGAACATATGCGGATAACGGTTATAGTGTTCCGGGCCGAGGCCGACTTTCGTCAGCATCTCGCTGGCGCGGTCGCGGCGTTCGCCGGCCGACATGTCGGTGTTGATCGCCAAGGGTTCGCCGAGCACATCGCCGATCTTCTGGCGCGGGTTCAGCGAGCCATAGGGGTTCTGGAAGACGATCTGCACCTTCTGGCGCATTTCCTGGGTCAGGTGGCCCGGGCGGGTATCGACCTTCTTGTTGTCGATCAGCAGGTCGCCGCCGGTCGGCTCGTCGATGAAGGTCAGCATGCGGGCAAGGGTGGATTTGCCGCAGCCGCTTTCGCCGACGATCGCCAGCGTCTTGCCGCGTTCGAGCTTGAAGGAAACGCCCTTCACCGCATGGATGATCTTCTTCGGCTTGAAGAGGCCGCCCGGCAGTTCGTAATCGCGCTTGATGTCGCGCACTTCGAGCATGGTGTTATCGGTCATATTATTGCTCATGCGCGTGCCTCCGGCGCGGGTTCCGGATTGCCGTCGAAGAAGGCGGAAACGGTGGTCAGGCGGTCGCCGGTCGCGTTTTCCGGCAGGGCCGCCAGCAGCGCCTTGGTATAGTTGCTCTTCGGGCTCTCGAAGAGGGAAAGCACGTCGGCCTCCTCCATCTTGCGGCCCTTGTACTGCACGATGACGCGGTCGGCTGTCTCGGCGACCACGCCCATGTCATGGGTGATCATGATCAGGCCCATGCCGTTCTTCGCCTGCAGCGCCATGATCAGGTCGAGGATCTGCTTCTGGATCGTCACGTCGAGCGCGGTGGTCGGCTCGTCGGCGATCAGCAGTTTCGGATTGCAGGCGATCGCAATCGCGATCATCACGCGCTGGCACTGGCCGCCCGACATCTGGTGCGGAAAGTGGTTCAGCCGCTCTTCCGGGTTGGGCAGGCCGACCTGGCTGAACAGCTCGATTGCGCGGGCGCGACGGGCCTTGCTGTCCAGGCCGAGATGGATGCGCAGCACTTCCTCGATCTGGAAGCCGACCGTGAAGCACGGGTTGAGGCTCGCGACCGGCTCCTGGAAGATCATCGCGATGTCCTTGCCGATCAGTTTGCGGCGCTCGGCCGGGCTGATGTTCTGGATGTCGCGGCCTTCGAAGAGCATGCGGTCGGCGGTGATCTTGGCGGTCCACGGGAGCAGTCCCATGACGGCAAGCATGGCGACGGACTTGCCGGAGCCGGATTCACCGACGATTGCCAGAACCTCGCCCTTTTCGACCGAGACGGAGACGCCGTCGACGGCGCGGAACCAGCCGGTTGCGGTTTCGAATTCGACGATGAGGTTGTCGATTTGCAAGAGTGCCATGATCAGGACCTCTTCAGTTTCGGGTCGAGCGCATCGCGCAGGCCGTCGCCCATCAGGTTGATGGCGAGAACGGTGACGAGAATGGCAACGCCGGGGAAGGTGACGACCCACCAGGCGCGCAGGATGAATTCACGCGCTTCGGCAAGCATCGTGCCCCATTCCGGTGCCGGCGGCTGGGCGCCCATGCCGAGGAAGCCGAGAGCGGCTGCATCGAGAATGGCGTTCGAGAACGAGAGCGTCGCCTGGACGATCAGCGGCGCGGTGCAGTTCGGCAGGATGGTGCGGAACATCAGGCGCAGCGGGCCGGCGCCAGCAAGCCTTGCGGCGGTCACATAGTCGCGGGACTTCTCGGCCATCACTGCGGCGCGGGTGAGGCGCACGAAATGCGGCTGCAGGGTGAGCGCGATGGCGATCATGCCGTTGGTGAGGCTCGGGCCAAGGATCGCGACGAGCACGAGGGCGAGCAGCAGCGACGGGAAGGCGAGGATGATATCCATCAGGCGCATGATGACGGTATCGATCCAGCCGCGGTAATAACCGGCGATCAGGCCGACGATGATGCCGCCGGTGAGCGACAGCGTCGTCACGAAGACGCCGATGAACAGCGAATACTGCGCGCCATAGATCAGGCGGGACAGGATGTCGCGGCCGACAGGATCGGTGCCGAGCAGATAGGACGGGTTGCCGCCCTCGGCCCAGGCCGGCGGAAGCAGGGCGAAATCGCGATACTGCTCGAACGGCGAATGCGGGGCGATGAACGACGCGAAGATCGCCACGATGACGAGGGCGACGAAAATGACGAGGCCCAGAACGGCGCCGCGATTTTCGGAAAAGTAGAACCAGAACTCGCGGAGCATCTGGCGGCGCATCGCGGCGCTGGAAACCGGTTCGGCGATCTTGGTAACAGTGGTATCGGCCACGGGATTTTCTCCTTCTTGATGCCGGATCAGTGTCGGATTCTGGGGTTGATCAGGCCGTAGAGCAGATCAACGATGAGATTGACGAACATGATGATGGCCGCGATCAGGAGCAGGCCGCCCTGGATGACGGCGTAGTCGCGGCGGAAGACGCTGTCGACCATCCACTTGCCGATGCCCGGCCAGGAGAAGATCGTCTCCGTCAGGATGGCGCCGGCGAGCATGACGCCGATCTGCAGGCCGATCGTGGTGATGACCGGGATCATGGCGTTGCGCAGCGCATGGATGCCGACGACGCGGAAGGGCGAGAGGCCCTTGGCGCGAGCGGTGCGGACATAATCTTCCGAGAGCACTTCCAGCATGGCGGAGCGCGTCTGGCGGGCGATGACCGCGAGCGGAATGGTCGCAAGCACGATCGACGGCAGGGCAAGATGGCTGATCGCCGAGGCAAAGGCGCCCTTCTGTCCCGACAGCAGCGAATCGATCAGCATGAAACCGGTGACCGGCGGGAAGAAGAACATCAGCGAGATGCGGCCGGAAACCGGGAACCATTGCAGGGTTCCGGAGAACAGGATGATCAGCAGCAGGCCCCACCAGAAGATCGGCATCGAATAACCGACAAGCGCGATGCCCATCAGCCCCTGGTCGAAGATCGAGCCGCGCTTGATCGCGGCGATCACGCCGGCCGGGATGCCGAGCGCGACGGCGATGACGATGGCGCAGAAGGAAAGTTCCACGGTCGCCGGAAACAGCGCCCAGAACTGGTCGAGGATCGGCTTCTTGGACACGATCGACGACCCGAAATCGCCGGTCAGCACGCCGCCGAGATAATCGAAATACTGGACGACCAGCGGCCGATCCAAGCCGAGCTGTGCACTGATCTGGGCATGCCGCTCCGGCGACATGACACGTTCGCCGGAAAGAAGCGCAACCGGATCACCCGGCAGAAGTCGGATAAATGAAAAAGCAATGATCGAGACCCCGATGAAAGTCGGGATCAACACGGCGATACGCCGCAACAGGAAGCCAAACATTCGAAACCTTCGTGGTTTTTGGTTCGTGGCCGATTCACGGTTTTGTCAAGCCATGAAGACGGCAATCGTGGCGTCTTCGCCAAATTTTGGCGTCTCATAAGAAAATGCCGCGGGAAACGCAACGCGTCCCGCGGCAAAATCGTCGTGAAGCAGAAATTACTGCGCGATATCGACCGCTTCGAAGGTGAAGTCGCCGAGCGGGCTCTGGGTAAAGCCGGTCACGCCCTTGCGCATCGGTACGACCGAGAGGGAGTGATCGATGGTTGCCCAGGGAGCGTCCTTCTTGAAGATCGCCTGAGCCTCTTCGTAGAGCTTGGTGCGCTCGGCCAGGTCGGAGACGACCTTGGCCTTCTTCACCAGGGCGTCGAACTCCTTGTTGCACCACTGAGCGCGGTTGTTGCCGCCGACAGCATCGCAGCCGAGCAGCGTATCAAGGAAGTTGTCCGGATCGCCGTTGTCGCCGGTCCAGCCCATGATGGCGGCGCCATCGCGGTTCTTGTCCTTCGAACGCTGCAGGTATTCAGCCCATTCGAAGGAAACGATCTCGACCTTGACGCCAATCTTGGCAAAGTCGTCCTGGATGATTTCGGCCGCGCGGCGGGCATTCAGCATGTAGGGACGCGAAACCGGCATCGCCCAGACCTTCATGGAAAGGTCCTTGACGCCTGCGTCGGCGAGCATCTTCTTGGCCGCTTCGAGGTCGTACGTGTCGTCCTGGGTGGCCTTGCTGTAGGACCACATGGTCGGCGGGATCGGGTTGACGGCAGGTGTCGCCATGCCCTGGAAGACGGAATCGACGATCGCCTTCTTGTTGATCGCCTTGTTCAGCGCCTTGCGGACTTCCAGCTTGTCGAACGGAGCCTTGGTCGTGTTGTAGGCGAGATAGGCGACGTTCAGGCCTTCCTGCTCCAGAACCTGGAGGCTCGGATCAGCCTTCATGGCCTTCACGTCGGCGGCGTTCGGATAGGGCATCAGGTGGCATTCGCCGGCCTTGAGCTTCTGGTAACGAACGGCAGCGTCGGTGGTGATCGCGAACACGAGGTCGTCGATCTTCGGAGCCGGGCCCCAGAAATCGGCGTTCTTCTTGAAGCGGATGACGGCATCCTGCTGGTAGCCGACGAAGGTGAACGGACCGGTGCCGACCGGCATCTGGTTCAGCTGTTCCTTCTTGCCGGCCTTGTCGAGGCTGTCGGCATATTCCTTCGACACGATCGAGGCGAACGGCATGGCGAGGTTGGCGAGGAACGGTGCTTCCGGACGGTTGAGCGTGACCTTGACGGTCAGGTCGTCGACCTTCTCGATCGACTTGATGAGCTTCGGAAAGCCCATGCCATCAGCATATTCCCAGGTCGCGCCGGAAATATACTTGTTCCAGGCGTTCTTCTCGTCGATCTGGCGGCCGATCGAGAAGACGACGTCGTCGGCGTTCAGGTTACGGGTCGGTTTGAAGAAGTCGGTCGTCTGGAACTTGACGTTCGGACGCAGCTTGAAGGTGTAGACGGTGCCGTCAGCGGAAATCTCCCAGCTCTGGGCGAGGCCTGCTTCCGGCTGGGTGGTGCCCGACTTGAACTCGAGCAGGCGGTTGTAGATCGGATGCGCCGAAGCGTCGAAGGTCGTGCCGGCGGTATAGATGCCGGGGTCGAAGCCTTCCGGAGAACCTTCCGAGCAATATACGAAGGTCTTGGCGCTGGCGCCGCTTGCGAAGAATGTTGCCGACAGCAGCGCTGCGGCAAGGGTGAGTTTGTATTTCATTTGGATCTCCCGATGACCTGTGGCCGGCTTATACGCCGTGCCCGGTGGATGTCTTCAGCTGGAATGGCGCGTATATAGCGCCCAACGACTGGTATTCCCGTGTTCACCTCCTGGCCGGCGATATTTCGCTGCGGCCGGCCTACAAAATGCGTTTCTCCTGGCGGGTCCGCGACGGCCTTCAGGCCGTGCATGCCCCTGTTACCTGATTCCGATCAACGGCCTCCCGCCGTATCGAATTTCACGCCCGCTTCTTTCTTTAGAAAATTTTCCACAAAATTGGCCAAATCTCGGTGCATTTTTATTAGCTTCGGCGCGTTTCGTAGATTTGCCTGCGGGCCGTGGCGCGGGAGCATAACGATTATGGTCCGGTTGTCGAGATACTAACATTCGCGTGCCAATCACATCCGCATTCCTTCCCCTCCATCCCTCCGCACAGCCTGTTTTTGCTGCAATGCCGCATTGCCATCGGCCAGGAATTGGCTACGGTTCGGGCCTTCCGACCAGCATAGATCTATCGAGGCAATGGTTTCATGACGACAGGCAATTCCAATCTCCCGCTCGTTTGGGATTTCATCGACCGCAAAAAAGAGGTCTTCACGGAACTCGCGGACCGCGTCTGGGAGACGCCGGAAACCTGCTACATGGAGACGCTTTCGGCTGCCGCGCACCGCGAGATGCTGGAGGCGCAGGGCTTCAAGATCACCGAGAACGTCGCCGGCATTCCGACCGCGCTGATCGGTGAGGCGGGCGAAGGTGGTCCGGTGATCGCCTTCCTCGGCGAATACGATGCGCTGGCCGGTCTCAGCCAGAAGGCCGGCGTCACCCGGCATGACCCGACGACCCCTGGTGCCAACGGCCATGGCTGCGGCCACAATCTTCTCGGTTCCGCATCGCTGCTGGCCGCGACCGCGCTGAAGGATTGGCTGGAAAAGACCGGCACGCCCGGCCGCGTGCGATATTACGGCTGCCCGGCGGAAGAAGGCGGTGCCGCCAAGGCGTTCATGGTGCGGGCCGGTGCCTTCGAGGATGTCGACATCGCAATCAGCTGGCATCCGAGCAATTTCGCCGGCGTGCAGCGGGAGACCTCGCTTGCCAACTGCCGGATCGACTTCACCTTCACGGGCCGCGCCGCGCATGCGTCAGCGGTGCCCGAACTCGGCCGCAGTGCGCTCGATGCCGTCGAACTGATGAGCGTCGGTGTCAATTATATGCGCGAGCACATGCCGTCCGAGAGCCGCATCCACTATGCGGTCCTGGACAGCGGAGGCATCTCGCCGAACGTCGTGCAGGCGCATGCCAAGGTGCGCTACGTCGTCCGCTCCGCGGATCTGCCCGGCCTTTTCACGCTGATCGAACGGGTCAAGAAGGTCGCCGAAGGTGCGGCGCTGATGACCGAGACCAAGGTCGAGAGCACGATCCTGGCCGGCGTCTCCAACCTCGTCGTCAATACGCCGCTGATGGACGTCATGCAGGACGTCTGGGACAGCATGGGCCCGCCGCCGTTCGACGCCGCGGATATCGAGTTTGCCGAACAGATCCGTGCCACGCTGACGCCGGAAGACATTGCCGCAAGCTGGAACCAGGAGCGCCTGGAACAGCGGGATATCCCGCTTGCCGACTTCATCCTGCCGGCGCACACCGAAAACCGCCAGATGGGCGGTTCGACGGATGTCGGCGATGTCAGCTGGGTCGTGCCGACCGTGCAGGCCTATGGCGCGACGCTCGCCGTCGGCACCCAGCTTCATACCTGGCAGGTGGTGGCGCAGGGCAAGAGCCCGCTTGCCCACAAGGGCATGGTTTCCGTCGCCAAGGCGATGGCCGCGACCGGACTGGCCGCCATGACAAGCGATCAGCTCCGCGAGGCGGCCTGGGCCGATCTCAAGAAGCGGCGCAAGGGACAGGACTACAAAAGCCCCATTCCGGCCGGCGCCGAACCTCCTGTCGCGGCAATGACGCTGAAATGACCAAATAAACTGATCGACGCGTCAACTATTTTGAACGGTCGGCCTCTCTGAAAACGGCGATTTGGGCTGTCCAATATCGCCGTTTCCGCCTATGAAATTTATGCGCCGTTGCGTGTCTCACAGGAGGTCCGTCGTGACTATTCAGCCCAATTCCATCGAAGCCCGGGACAAGGCTTACCAGCTCCACTCCTACACCAATGCCCGCGCGCTGGAGCGTGACGGATCGCTGGTGATCGACCGCGGCGAGGGCATCTATGTCTACGACGTGAACGGCAACAAATATATCGAGGGCATGGCCGGGCTCTGGAGCGTCGGCGTCGGTTTCGGCGAAAGCCGGCTCGTCGAAGCGGCCGCCAGGCAGATGGCGAAGCTCCCCTATTACCATACCTTTACGCTCCGCAGTCACGGCCCGTCGATCGATCTTGCCGAGAAGCTGATCCAGATGGCGCCTGTGCCGATGTCGAAGGCCTATTTCACCAATTCCGGTTCCGAGGCCAACGACACCGCCATGAAGATGGTCTGGTATCGCTCGAACGCGCTCGGCAAGCCGGAAAAGAAGAAGATCATTTCGCGCATCAAGGGCTATCACGGCGTCACGATCGCCAGCGCCAGCCTGACCGGCCTGCCGAACAACCACCGCTCCTTCGACCTGCCGCTCGCCGGCGTCTTCCACACGACCTGCCCGCATTACCGCGCCTTCAGCGAAGAAAACGAGACGGAGGCGGCCTTCGTCGAGCGCTGCGCCAAGGACCTCGAAGACCTGATCCTCAGGGAAGGGCCGGAAACCGTCGCCGCCTTCATAGGCGAGCCGGTCATGGGAGCGGGCGGCGTCATCGTTCCGCCGGCCGGTTACTGGGATGCGATCCAGAAGGTGCTCAGGAAATACGATATCCTGCTGATCGCCGACGAGGTGATCTGCGGCTTCGGGCGCACCGGCGAGATGTTCGGCACCACGACCTATTCCCTGCAGCCGGACATCATGACGCTGTCGAAGCAGATTTCGTCGTCCTACCAGCCCATCTCGGCGCTGCTGATCAACGAGAACGTCTACGGACCGCTTGCCGACGAATCGGCGAAGATCGGCACGTTCGGCCATGGCGTAACCGCGGCCGGCCACCCGGTTGCCGCGGCGGTCGCGCTGGAAAACCTGGCGATCATCGAAGAACGCGACCTCGTCGGCAATGTCCGGGCGCTGGCACCGAAGTTCCAGAGCCGGCTGAAGGCGCTGGAAAGCCATCCGCTGGCGATCGAAGCGCGCGGCGTCGGCCTCATCGGCGCCCTGGAACTGAAGCCACGCGACGGTTTCGCGGCCGGCCAGCTCGGTCCCAAGCTGCTGGCGATCATGCTCGAAAAAGGCCTGATTTCGCGGGCGATCGGCGACTCGCTGGCGCTCTGCCCGCCGATGATCATCAACGAGCAACAGATCGACACGATCTTCGACACGTTCGAAGCTTCGCTCGAGGTCTTCGAGAAGCAGCTCGCCGCCTGATACCTGCCGGAGCCGCGCTAACCTATTGGTGCGGCTCCGATTGCGATTGCGCGAAGCGCGCCTATATTGCTCGCCATGCTCGATCTCATCGAACCCTACTGGCCGCATATCCTCTTCGTTTTGTCGGTCCTGATGGGGGCCGCAGCTGCGATTCACGCAGCGATGACCAAGGAAGAAGTCCGCTCGGCGATCGGCTGGGTCGGCGTCATCGTTCTGTCTCCGATCGTCGGCGCGCTGCTTTACCTGGTCGCCGGGATTAACCGCATCCGACGTTCGGTGATCAGCGACCGCCGCGCGCTGCTGCAGGGAGAAATCCGCGCGCATGTGGTTTCCTATGACGCGACGAACAACCTGATCATCGAGGATTTCGGACACCGCTTCCGGGCGATGAAGACGCTCGGCGACCGGGTGACGCGCCACCGGCTGACGACCGGCAATACGATCGTCGCGCTCGATACCGGCGACGAAGCCTATGGGGCGATGCTGAAGGCGATCGCCAAGGCGAAACGCAGCCTCATTCTCGAGACCTATATCTTCGACCGGGACAGGATCGGCATCCGGTTCGCGGAAGCCCTGATTGCCGCGGTCAAGCGCGGCGTCGAGGTGCGCGTGCTGATCGATGCGGTCGGCGCCCGATATTCGGTTCCGAGCGTGCTCGGCATGCTGAGAGACGGCGGCGTCACCGCCGATGTCTTCAACGGCAACGTCATCATGGGGCTGCGGCTGCCTTATGCGAACCTGCGCACCCACCGGAAGATCCTGGTCATCGACGGCCGGGTGGCGTTTACCGGCGGCATGAACATCCGCGAAGGTTTTTCGAGCGAATTCAGCGGCAACAAATGTTCGTTCGACACCCATTTCAAGGTAACCGGGCCGGTTGTCGCCGACCTGTTTGCAATTGCCGCCGCCGATTGGCGATATGCCGCCGACGAGGCGTTGGAGGGCGCGGCCTGGGCGCTGCAGGCGCCTGAGACGGAGGCCGGTTCGCCGGTCATCATGCGCGCCGTTTCTTCCGGACCCGACCGGAGCGTCGAGACGAACCACAAGATGCTGATGGGCGCGTTTTCCGTGGCGCGTTCCTCGATCCGCATCGTATCGCCGTATTTCCTGCCGGACCGCGAACTGATCACCGCGCTCGTCACGGCTGCCCGGCGTGGGGTGGAGGTCGATATCGTGGTGCCGACCGCCAACAATCTCGTTCTGGTCGATCGGGCGATGACCGCGCAGTTCGACCAGATGCTGAAGAACTACTGCCGGATCTGGCGGGCATCCGGGCCGTTCAACCATTCCAAGCTTCTGGTGATCGACGGGCGCTGGGCCTATGTCGGCTCCTCCAACCTCGATCCGCGATCTCTCCGGCTCAATTTCGAGGTCGATCTCGAAGTCTTGGACTGCCCTTTCGCGGAAGCTTTGGAACGAAGGATCGACCTGGCCATTTCTTCCGCAACCGAAGTGACGCTCGATGGGTTGATGGCAAGGCCCTTCCTCGTGCGTCTCATCGAACGCGTGTTCTGGCTGGGGTCCCCCTATCTCTAGTTGCTGGATAGATGGGCCGCTTGCCCTATAAATTTCATTGATCGGCGAATAGTCAAAAGAACCATGCGGGAAAAACGTCCCAATCTTCCAAAAAGCATTCTGGCTTCCATCCGGGCTCGAAGGAACCGCGGCGCCGGAACGCATGAGGGGCGCGAACGCGGTCACGGCATGCTGATCGCCTCCTACAACGTTCACAAATGCGTGGGTATCGACGGCAGGTTCGATCCTGGCCGCACCAGCCATGTGATCCGGGAGATCGGCGCGGATGTGATCGCGCTGCAGGAAGCGGATTCCCGGTTCGGCGAGCGGCGCGGCCTGCTCGACCTCGCGTGGATGGAGCGGGAGACGGGGCTTTTCCCGGTGCCGGTCTCCGGTGTCGCCAAGGCGCATGGCTGGCATGGCAATGTGATCCTCTTTCGCGAAGGCCTGGTGCGCGACGTTCATCAGGTCAAGCTGCCGGGGCTCGAGCCGCGCGGTGCCTTGATCACCGAACTGGAGCTCAAGGACGGCAGCGCATTTCGGATCATCGCGGCCCATCTCGGCCTGCTCAACCGTTCGCGTCAGCAGCAGGCACGCATGATCCTCGACATTCTGCGTTCGCGTGACGAACAGCCGACGGTGCTCATGGGCGATCTCAACGAATGGCGGCTTGGCGACCGCTCTTCCCTGAATACGCTTGCGACCGTGTTCGGTCTCCCGGCTGCGGTGCCGAGCTTCCCATCACGGCTGCCGGTGCTGGCGCTCGATCGCATCATGGCGAACCAGCCCGGGCTGATCGATGCCGTCGAAACCCATGACAGCCCGCTTGCGCGGCTTGCGTCCGACCACCTGCCCATCAAGGCGGTGGTAAAGCTCGGTTCCCTGCCGTTGTCTCAAGGAGCGGAAGCCGGCTGAGCCGATCCTTTTCCGGTCTTTACCGAAACGGAAACCGCCGATAGGTTTGCGGCCTCACCGCCTCGCCCCTCCGAAACGGAATTCCCCGCATGACCGATATCGCCATGATCGAAGCCGCCCGTGCCCGTCTTAATGGCCACGTGCGCCGCACCCCGCTATTGTCCTCGCCCTTCCTCGACGACATCGCCGGGCGGCGCATCTTCGTGAAGCCGGAATGCCTGCAGCACACCGGTTCGTTCAAGTTTCGCGGCGCCTGGTCGGCGATCTCGGCGCTGTCGCCCGACGTCCGGGCCAAGGGCGTGATCGCCTTCTCGTCGGGCAACCATGCCCAGGGCGTGGCGCTGGCGGCGAGGATGCACGGCATTCCGAGCGTGATCATCATGCCGTCCGACGCGCCGCGCATCAAGATCGAGAATACCCGCGCCTATGGCGCCGACGTCGTGCTCTATGACCGCCTCAACGAGGATCGCGATGTGATCGGCGCGCGGCTGTCGCAGGAGCGCGGCCTGACGCTGATCAAGCCGTTCGACGAGCCGCTGGTGATCGCCGGCCAGGGCACGACCGGGCTCGAAATCGCCGAACAGGCCAGGGAGGAAGGCATCGAGAAGGCCGATGTGCTGGTGCCGACGGGCGGCGGCGGCTTCATTTCCGGCATCGCGCTGGCATTGAACGCCAAGGCGCCGGGTTTCGTCGTCCACCCCTGCGAGCCGCAAGGCTTTGACGACGTGACGCGGTCGCTGGCTTCCGGACAGATCGAACGTAATGCGACCCAGGGCGGTTCGCTCTGCGACGCGATCGTCACGCCGCAGCCAGGCAACATCACCTTTCCGATCATGTCGCGGCTCTGCGGCGCGGGTCTGGTGGTGACCGACGACGAAGCGCTGCATGCGGTGGCGCTTGCCTTCAGCCGGCTGAAGATCGTCGTGGAACCCGGTGGCGCGGTGGCATTGGCGGCCGCTCTTTTCCATGGCGAGACGCTGGGCGATACGGTGATTGCCGTCTGCTCGGGCGGCAATATCGACCCGGATATCTTCCGTCTGGCGCTGGATCGTTTTGGCGCCTGAAGGGCTCGCAAGGGGCTTGGGTATAATAAACCGTTAAACACCCGGAAGGGCCGTTAAGAAAAAAGGATTTTCTACGGAACTGGTGGCAGGTTGGAACATTATCTCTATCGGCTTGGTAGAGATAAGCTAGCATAGGTCAACGTCCGAAAAGGGCGAAAGCAGAACCCGGGAGACATCCATGCGTCATATCGAGCATCAGACACGGTCTTTCGCAAACCGCGGTATCGCGGGCAAATGGCAATGGGCGGCGAACACCGCCCTGGTGACGGCAGCCTTCATCTTTGTTGGCGCCGTGACACTCGGCCTTTTCCCCTGAGGCCTTCGGGCTTCGCCTTTTGAAATTCGGGCTTGGTCCTCCCAAGACCGAAAACACCTCCCGCGCTTGCCGCCCGGGAGGTGTTTTTGTTTAAGGGCCTATTTGGCCGGGAGATAGGCTTCGGCAAGCTCCACCCAGAAGCTCGTTCCGATCGGCAGTGCGTCGTCGTTGAAGTCGAAGCGCGGGTGGTGCAGCGGCGGGTCGTTGTCGGTGCGCCTGGTGCCGAGCAGGAAATAGGTGCCCGGCCGCTCCGCCAGCATATAGGCGAAATCCTCGGCGCCCATGGACGGGCGGGGCAGGTCGACGACCTTGTCCTCGCCGACGACACGACGGGCGAGGTCGCGGACGAAATCCGTTTCCGCCTTGTGGTTGACGGTCGCTTCGTAGCCGCGCTTGTAATCGAGCGTGACGCTCATGCCGTAGCTCGCGGCCTGGCCCTCTGCGACCATCCGGATGCGCCTTTCGAGCTCGTTGCGGACGTCCGGGTCGAAGGAGCGGATGGTGAGCAGCATTTCCGCCCGCTCGGGGATGACATTGCTCGCCATGCCGGCATGGAAGGCGCCGACGGTGATCACCATCTGGTCGAGCGGGTGGATGTTGCGCGAGGCGATGGTCTGCAACGCCATGATGATGCTCGCGCCGCAGACGATCGGATCCGACGTATCCTGCGGCTCGGCGCCATGGCCGCCGTGGCCATTGACCGTGATGCGGCATTCGTCCACCGCGGCCATCATCGGGCCTTCCTTGACGCCGATCTGCCCGAAGGCGAGGCTGGGATCGTTATGCAGGCCGAACACGGCATCGCATGGGAAGCGCTCGAAGAGGCCGTCCTCGATCATCAGTCTCGCGCCGCCGAAATTCTCCTCCGCCGGCTGGAAGATCAGATGGATCGTGCCGTCGAAATTCTTCCTGTCGGCAAGGATCCTGGCGGCACCCAGCAGCATCGCGGTGTGGCCGTCATGGCCGCAGGCATGCATCAGGCCCTTGTTCCTGCTGGCATATTCCGCGCCTGTCTCTTCCTCGATCGGCAGCGCGTCCATATCGGCACGGATGCCGATCGACCGGCCGCCGGTGCCGTTCCTCAACGTGGCGACAACGCCCGTCCTGCCGAGGCCGCGGGTGACCTCATATCCGAGGTCCGTGAGCTGCCTGGCAACGAAATCGGATGTGTTGAACTCCGACAGGCCGAGCTCCGGATATTGATGAAGGTAACGGCGGGTGGCCACCACGTCGGCCATGTCATTGGAAAACTGGATCGTCATTGCTCAAAACACCGAAAGTTCGATTGGATTGGTTGCGGGGCACGACGAGATCGCCCTTGTACCATGAGATGAATAGCAGCGCGGCCCTTGGAAGGTAACCCTCGGTGTTAAATTTTGCCTGGTTCAGCTACCGTAAGAGGTTCTGGCAGGCCCGTTGCGCAAGGGCGGAATTCCTCGGATTATCAAAGGCCTGCTTCCGTTCAGGTTTCATTCAGGCTAGGCTCGATAGAGCCGGAACATGTGTCAATCCGCAGGAAGTGAGCAATAGATTCCAGTCAGTCATTTGCAATATCCGGACTGCTCTCTATTTCCCATCCTCGCGGGTTTGCATCCGGCCGGTCACCATAATCCAAATGATGACTGGCGCTTCCGATGCAGGCCGAGTAAGGCGAGGCCGACAAACCCTTAGAGTTTTCAGCAGAAGCCCGTATCCATGTCATTTCACACTCCGCCGTCAGCTTCCTCGCGCGAAACCGAAGCCAAGCAGATCGATCACAACGATTCGATCCGCTCGACCTATTTCAACATCGATGCATTGCGGGAATGCGGCGAGAAACTCGGCAAGGAGGGCACGCCCAGCTTGCCGGGCCTGATGGAGTTCGAGTTCTTCAAGCGGCACCATGAAAATGAGAAGGAAATCCTGCGGGTCTATCGGGCGACCGCTACCGACGTCGATGCCGGCGCGTCGATCACGCCCGCCGCCGAATGGCTGCTCGACAATTATTACATCGTCGAAGAGGCGATCCAGGAAGTCCGCCGCGACTTCCCGAAAAAGTTCTTCCGCCAGTTGCCCACGATGACGGTCGGCGGCCAGGAGTTGCCGCGTGTGCTGGTGCTCGCCTGGCTCTATGTCGCCCATACGCACAGTAGCGTTTCCCGCGAGGCGCTGGCCGCCACGGTCGACTGTTTCCAGGTCAAGGAGCCGCTCGAGATCGGCGAACTCTGGGCGCTGCCCTCGTTCATCCGTTTCGTGCTGATCGAGAACCTGCGCCGCATCGCGACCCGCGTCGATCGCTCGCGCAACATGCGCCGCCGCGCCAACGAGACCGCCGACGAGATCATCCGCCTCAATAACGAGGAGGCGAGCGCCGATGTCCTGAAGGGCATCGAGAACCTCACGAACGACAATACGTTCACGGCACAGTTCCTCTATCGCCTTCGCAACGCCTCGCAGACATCGGGGTTTGCCGTCGCCTGGCTCGAGCAGCGTCTCGAACAGGCGGGCACCGACGTCGAAGAGGTGATGCTCGCCGAGCAGAACCGCCTTTCGTCCGGCAACGTGACGATGGGCAACATCATCAAGAGCCTGCGCGAGATCGACGATACGGAATGGAGCGTCTGGTTCGAAGACGTCTCGCAGATCGACAAGATCTTCCGTCTTCGCACCGATTATCAGGCGCTCGATTTCGGCTCGCGCAACGCCTATCGCAACCGTATCGAACAGATTGCTCGCCGCTCACGCAAGAGCGAGGCCGAGGTTGCGGAAGCTGCCATCCAGCTCGCCGAAAAGGCCGCGGCGGAAGAAAATGCCGACCCGCGCGAGACCAATGTCGGCGCTTTCGTCGTCGGCCGCCGCCGCCGGGAACTGGAAGCGGCAGTCGGCTACGATCTGCTGTTCGTCCAGAGGTTTGTCCGGCTTGTCCGCCGCCTCAACTGGTTCGCGATCGCCGGCCCGGTCATCTTCATTACCGTTCTCGCGATGGCGATTGCCGGCTGGTTCCTGGTGCAGGCGGATATTCCGCTGCCGGTCGTCTTCTTCTTCCTGCTGATGTTCGCGCTGCCGGCTTCCGAAGGCGCGACCGGCCTGTTCAACACGCTGGTGACCTATGTGGTGAGGCCAGCCCGGCTGGTCGGCTACGAATTCAAGGAAGGCATTCCGGAAGCGGCCAGGACGCTGGTTGCCGTGCCCTGCCTGATCACCGACCGCGACACCGTGGACGAGCTCGTCCGCAACCTCGAAGTCCATTATCTCGCCAATCCGCATGGCGAGATCTATTTCTCGCTGCTCAGCGACTGGCGCGACAGCAAGTTCGAGGAGACCGATACCGACCTCGAAATCCTCGATTATGCGAAGCGCGAGATCGCGGCGCTCAACGCCAAGTATGGAGAAGACGGCAAGGCGCGCTTCTATCTGCTGCATCGCCGCCGTCTGTTCAATCCGAACGAAGGCGCATGGATGGGCTGGGAGCGCAAGCGCGGCAAGCTGCATGAGCTCAACATGCTGCTGCGTGGCGATCGTGACACCAGCTATCTTCCGGGTGCCAACATCGTTCCGCCGAACGTCCAATATGTCATGACGCTCGATGCCGATACGCGCCTGATGCGCGATGCGGTGAGCAAGCTCGTCGGCAAGATGCACCACCCGATCAATCAGCCGGTGCTCGATCCGACAACCAACCGCGTCATCCACGGCTACGGGCTGATGCAGCCGCGCGTGACGCCGTCGCTGACGACCGGCAAGGAAGCCTCGGTCTTCCAGCGCGTCTTCTCCGTCGGTCGCGGTCTCGACCCCTACGTCTTCACCGTCTCCGACGTCTATCAGGACCTGACCGGCGAAGGCAGCTTCACCGGCAAGGGCCTCTATCACGTCGATGCCTTCGAGGCCTCGCTCAAGGGCCGGATCGACGAGAACTCGGTCCTCTCGCATGACCTTCTCGAAGGTTCGTTCGCACGCTGCGCTCTCGTCACCGACGTGGAACTGGTCGAGGACTTCCCGGTCCGCTACGAGGTCGAAGTCTCGCGCCAGCATCGCTGGGCCCGCGGCGACTGGCAGCTCCTGCCCTACATCCTCGATCCCAAGCGCGGCGTGACCGCGCTCGGCCGCTGGAAGATGATCGACAACCTGCGCCGGTCTCTGACCCCGATCGCCTGGTTCTTCGCTTCCGTGCTCGGCTGGTACTTCATGGATCCGCTCGGCGCTCTCGTCTGGCAGATCCTGCTGATCTTCTCGCTGTTCGTCGCGCCGACCCTCAGCCTGGTTACCGGCCTCCTGCCGGGCTCCACCGATATCGTCCCGGGCGCGCATTTCTATTCCGTCTGGTCGGACATGCGTTCCGCCAATGCGCAGGTCGCCCTCCGTGTCGTCTTCATCGCGGATTCCGCCTGCATCATGACCGATGCGATCGCTCGGTCTCTCTATCGCCTGTTCTTCAGCCGCAAGCTGATGCTGGAATGGCGCACCGCCGCCTCGATCCAGTCGAGCGCGCAAGGGAGCCCGCAGGATTACTACAAGACGATGTGGCATGCGCCGGCCATCGCCGTGCTCAGCATCATCCTGGCGGCCATGCCGGGCGACAATGCGTTCCTGGTCGGCATCCCGTTCGCCGTGCTGTGGATCTTCTCGCCGCTCGTCGCCTGGTATGTCAGCCAGTCGGCCGAGACCGAAGACCGGCTGTTCGTGCCGGAACCCGTGTCGGTCGAATTGCGCAAGATCGCGCGCCGCACCTGGCGGTATTTCGAGACCTTCGTGACGGCGGAGCAGAACTACCTGCCGCCGGACAATTTCCAGGAGAAGCCGAACCCGGTCATCGCCAAGCGCACGTCGCCGACCAATATCGGCGTCTACCTGCTGTCGACGATCTCGGCGCGGCATTTCGGCTGGATCAGCTTCACCGACACGATCGAGCGCATCGAGCAGACGATCTCGGCGGTTGAAAGAGCCGACAAGTTCCGCGGCCACATGTACAACTGGTATCATACCGACACGCTGCAGCCGCTGATGCCTCGCTACGTCTCGTCGGTCGACAGCGGCAACTTTGCCGGCCATCTGATCGCCATCTCGTCGGCCTTGCGCATCTGGGCCGAGGCTCCTTCCGCGCACCTTCAGGGCAATCTCGACGGCATCGGCGACGTTTGCGGCATTCTGGCCGAAACGCTGAAGGCTCTGCCGGACGACCGCAAGACCGTGCGCCCGCTGCGTCGCCGTCTGGAAGAACGTATCGTCGGCTTCGGCAACGCGCTTGCCGCGGTGAAGCGCGAGCATGAATTCGCCTCGATCCGGATCATCAACCTCGCCGTGCTTGCCCGCGACATCCAGAAGCTCGCGGTCAACCTCGACCAGGAAGTCCGTTCGGCGCAGAGCGACGAAGTTACCCGCTGGTCCGCGTCTCTCGTCGCCGCCTGCGAGGCGCATATCGCCGATAGCGTCTTCGACAATGCCAATATCGAATCGCTGCGGGAGCGGCTCGGCGTGTTGCGCGACCGAACCCGCCGCCTCGCTTTCGCGATGGATTTCAGCTTCCTGTTCCGCAAGGAGCGCCGCCTTCTGTCGATCGGCTATCGTGTCGAAACCAATGAGATCGACGAGGCCTGCTATGACCTGCTCGCATCTGAAGCCCGTCTGACCAGCCTGTTCGGGATTGCCAAGGGCGACCTGCCGACCGAGCACTGGTACAAGCTCGGCCGCCAGGTGGTGCCGATCGGTGCGCGAGGCGCCTTGGTCTCCTGGTCCGGCTCGATGTTCGAATACCTCATGCCGCCGCTCGTCATGCAGGAGCGCCAGGGGGGCATTCTCAACCAGACCAACAATCTGATCGTGAAGGAACAGATGAACCATGGCCGCCGCCTCGGCACGCCATGGGGCATCTCGGAAGCGGCGTTCAACGCTCTCGACCATCAGATGTATTATCAATATTCGAACTTCGGGGTGCCGACGCTCGGCCTCAAGCGCGGTCTCGGGCAAAACGCCGTCATCGCTCCCTATGCGTCGATCCTGGCCAGCCAGTACGACCCGATCGCTGCCTCTGAAAACCTCACCGAACTGCGCTCGCTCGGAGCACTCGGGGTGTTCGGCTTCTACGACGCGGTGGATTTCACGCCGACCCGGGTACCGGAAGGCAAGCGCTATGCGGTGGTGTTCAACTATTATGCCCACCACCACGGCATGTCGATCGCCGCGATCGCCAACGTTGTGATGAACGGCCTGCTGCGCGAGCTCTTCCATTCCGACCCGACCATCGAGGCTGCCGAACTGCTGCTGCAGGAAAAGGCGCCGCGCGATATTCCGGTGATGAGCGCCAAGCACGAAGAAACCCCCGGCAAGGGCCAGGGCGAACTGTTGCGCTCGGAAATCCGCACCATCACCAACCCGGCCACCAAGGACCGGGAACTGGCGCTGCTCTCCAACGGTCACTACTCGGTCATGCTCACCGCGACCGGCTCGGGATATTCCCGCTGGAACGGACTGTCTGTCGCCCGCTGGAAGCCCGACCCGACCGAAGATCGCTGGGGCCAGTTCCTGTTCCTGCGCGACACCACGAACGGCGAATGGTGGTCTGCCACCGCGGAGCCGCGCCGCATCGAAGGCGAAAAGACCAGGGCGATCTTCTCCGACGAACGGGCTGAATTCCACAAGACGGTCGGCGACCTCACGAGCACGGTCGAGTGCATCGTCGCCAGCGAACACGATGCCGAAGGCCGCCGCCTGACGCTGCTCAACATGGGTACCGAGGATCGCTTCATCGAAGTGACGTCCTATATGGAACCCGTGCTGACCACCGAGGACGACGACAACGCCCACCCGGTCTTCCAGCGGATGTTCGTCCACACGGAAATCGGCCGCCGCGGCGACGTCATCCGCGCTTGGCGCAACAAGCGCGCGCCGAACGAGCCGGACATGGTGATCGCCCATCTGGCCGCCGACAATGCCGGTTCGGCTCGCCCGACCGAATTCGAGACCGACCGCCGCAAGTTCCTCGGCCGCGGCCGCACGCTTTCGGAAGCTGCAGCCTTCGATCCCGGCGCGACGCTGTCGGGTACCGACGGCTTCACGCTCGACCCGATCCTGTCGCTGCGCCGCGTCGTGCGGGTGCCGGCCGGCAAGAAGGTGAGCGTCATCTTCTGGACGATCGCAGCGCCCAAGCGCGAGGAGCTCGACCAGGCGATCGAACGTTATCGCCATCCGGATGCCTTCCAGACCGAGCTCACGCAGGCCTGGACGCGCACGCAGGTGCAGATGCGCCATCTCGGCGTCTCGTCGCAGGATGCGGCGGCGTTCCAGCACCTGGCGCGCTATCTCATCTATCCGGACATGCAGCTGCGCGCCGACCAGGCGACCATCCACGCCGGCATGCAGCAGCAGTCGTCGCTCTGGCCCTCCTCTGTTTCGGGAGACTTCCCGATCTTCACGCTGCGCATCAACGACGACAACGATATGCCGGTCGCCAAGGAAGCGATGAGCGCCCAGGAATATCTGCGCTCGCGCGGCGTCATCACCGATCTCGTGATCTTCAACGAGCGGGCGGCCTCCTACGCGCAGGAAATGCAGCAGGCGCTCGAACATCTCTCCGAGAGCGCCCGCCGCCTCAGCCAGCAGGAAGGCCAGCGCCAGCATGTCTTCTCGCTGCGCCGCGACATCATGGACGACGAGGGTTCGGAAGGCCTGATCGCCGCATCCCGCGTGGTTCTGCACGCCCGCAACGGCAAGATCAGCGACCAGCTCAACCGCACGGCGACGATCTTTGCGCCGCCGAAGGACCAGCAGATCGAAGTCGATCGCCGCCCGCTGCTGAACGGCGAGATCTTCCAGCTTCCGGCGCCGATCGAGGCACCGGCGGATCTCGATTTCTGGAACGGTTTCGGCGGGTTCACCAAGGACGGCAGCGAATATGTGGTGCGCCTGCACGGCGGCCAATCGACGCCGCAGCCGTGGATCAACATCATCTCCAACGACAAGTTCGGCTTCCACATTTCGGCGGAAGGTTCAGGCTTCACCTGGGCCAAGAACTCTCGCGACTATCAGCTGACGACCTGGACCAACGACATGGTCATCAACCGTCCCGGCGAGGCGTTCTACATCGCCGACCGGGATAACGGCGCTGTCATGACGCCCTTCGCGGTTCTGTCGCGCAAGCCGGAGGTCAAGTTCGAGGCCCGGCACGGCCTTGGTTACTCGGTCTTCTCGAGCGAAGAAGAAGGCCTGAAGATCAGGCTGACCCAGACGGTCGACAGGACACGGGCGGCCAAGGTCTCGTCCATCCTGCTCCATAACGGCGGTTCGGAAACCCGCAGGCTGCGCGTCTACGGTTATGTAGAATGGCTGCTCGGCGCCAATCCGGCCCGGTCCATCCCGTTCATCCTCTCCAGCCGAGACGAGGAGACGGGGACGCTCTTCGCCACCAACTCCTACAGCATCGACTACCGCCGCTTTGCCTTCATGGGCATGAAGGAGACGCCGGTCGGCTTCACGGCGAGCCGCCGTGAATTCATCGGCCGCTTCGGTTCGGTCCAGATGCCGGCGGCGGTGATGTCCGCTTCGGCGCTCGGCAATGCTCTCGATCTCGACGGCGACCCCTGCGCGGCGCTCGCCTACGACATCGAGCTCGCGCCGGGCGAAGAGCGGACGGTGACCTTCTATCTCGGCGATGCCGATACGAAGGAAGAGGCTCAGGCGCTGGCGGCCCAGCTGCGCGGCGAGGAGTTCGCTCCGATCCTCAAGGCGAACCGCGACTTCTGGACCGGCTTTACCGGCCGCCTGAAGATCTCGACGCCGGACAAGTCGCTCGACAACATGGTCAACCATTGGCTGCCCTACCAGGCGCTCGGCTGCCGCATCATGGCCCGCACCGCCTTCTACCAGGCATCCGGCGCCTTCGGTTTCCGCGATCAGCTGCAGGATACCTTGGCTTTCCTGGTGCACGAGCCGTCGCTCGCCCGCCGCCAGATCGTCAACGCGGCCTCGCGGCAGTTCAGGGAAGGCGACGTGTTGCACTGGTGGCTGCCCGGCTCCGGCGCCGGCGTCCGGACGATGATCTCCGACGACGTCGTCTGGCTCGCCTACGGTATCCACCAGTATGTCTCGGTAACCGGCGATGCATCGCTGCTCGACGAAGAGCTGGCGTTCATCGACGGGCCGGTGCTCGAAAAGAACAAGCACGACTCCTTCTTCCAGCCGACCGTGTCGACCGAGACCGCCACCCTCTACGAGCATGCGGCAAGGGCGCTGGACCTGGCGATCACGCGAACCGGGGACAAGGGCCTGCCGCTCATCCTCGGGGGCGACTGGAATGACGGCATGAACCGCGTCGGCATCGGCGGCCGCGGCATGAGCGTCTGGCTCGGCTGGTTCCTGGCCGCGGCGCTGCGCAACTTCCTGCCCTATGCGGAAGCCCGCAAGGACAAGAAGCGCATCCAGCGCTGGACGGATCATATCGAGACGCTCAAGCAGGCGCTTGAAAAGGCCGGCTGGGACGGCACCTACTATCGTCGTGGCTATTTCGACGACGGCTCACCGCTCGGCTCAAGCACCAGCGACGAATGCCGCATCGACTCGCTCGCCCAGTCCTGGAGCGTGCTCTCGGGCGAAGGCGATCCGGAACGTGCCGCCCAGGCCATGGATGCGGTGCTTGAAAAGCTGGTCGACAGCCAAGCGGGCATCATCCGCCTGTTCACGCCGCCGTTCCAGGATACCCGCAAGGATCCGGGCTATATCAAGGCCTATCCGCCGGGTGTTCGTGAAAACGGCGGCCAGTATACCCATGCGGCGATCTGGGTCGTGCTGGCTCTGGCAGCGCTGAAGCGGGGCGACGATGCCTGGAAGTGCTTCCAGATGCTGAACCCGATCAACCATGCGCTGGACCGCGACTCGGCCGAGACCTATCGCGTCGAACCCTATGTGGTCGCGGCCGATGTCTATGGTCACGGTTCCCATACCGGTCGCGGCGGCTGGACCTGGTATACGGGTTCTGCGGGCTGGCTCTACCGTGCGGCGACCGAGGGCATCCTCGGCATCCGCCGCCAGGGCGACCGGCTGTTCGTCAATCCGGCGCTGCCGACAGGCTGGGATGGCTTCACCGCCGAACTGACCATCGACGACACGGTGCACAAGATCACCGTCGAGGGCGACAAGGTCACGATCGACGGTCAGGCGGTCAATGAAACGGAAGGTTTCCTTCTCGCCGGAGCCACTGCCAAGCGACTGCCGGAGCCGGCCAATAGCTGAGACCTCGGCTGACCGGGAAACTGGAAGCTGTCAAAAGAAAACCCGCCGCCATGCGAATGGCGGCGGTTTTTTTATTGAGTTCCCTTAGCGATCAGGCGGGGAGCGATCAGGCGGGCTGTGCCACCGAGCCGCCTGGGTCCGCTGCTTCGTCGTCGTCTGTCAGGATGCCGCTTGCCTTCAGCAGCGAGGCGAAGCGCCCGCCGCTCTCGCTGAGTTCCTCGTAACTGCCCATTTCGGCGACGCGTCCGTTCTCGAGGAAGATCACCTTGTTCGCATCGCGGACGGTCGAAAGCCGGTGGGCGATGATGAAGGTGGTGCGGTTTTCGCGGAGGCGGTCTATGGCCGTCTTGACGCGGGCCTCGGTCTCGACGTCCAGCGCACTGGTAGCCTCGTCGAGGACAAGGATCGGCGCGTTCTTGAGGATGGCGCGGGCAATGGCGATACGCTGGCGTTCGCCGCCGGACAACCGGTTGCCGCGCTCGCCGACCGGAGTCTCGTAGCCGTTCAACCGCGTTTCGATGAACTCGGCAGCGGCGGCGGCTTCTGCCGCCCTGGTGATTTCCTCCTCGCTCGCGCCCTCGCGGCCGAGGCGGATGTTCTCGCTGATCGACCGGTTCAGGAGCCCTGCATCCTGGAAGACGGTGGCGATAGAATGGCGCAGCGATTTTCGCGTCACCGTGCCGATATCGATACCATCGATCAGGATCTTGCCTTCCTGGGGGTCGTAGACACGCTGCAGGAGGTTGATGAGCGTGGTCTTGCCGGCGCCGGTCGGCCCGACGATGGCGACGGTCTCTCCGGCCTTCGCCGTAAAGGAGACGTTGTGGACGCCTTGGCTCGTGCTGGCAAAACCAAAGGAGACATCGCGGAATTCCACCTCGCCGCGAACCTCGCCGAGGTCGGCCGCATCTGCCGGCTCGGCGCGCTCTTCGACGGAATCCTCGAGGTGGAAGAAATCCTCGAGCTTGGCGCGCGCTTCGAAGATCTGGGTGGCGAACTGGCGCAGGAGGTCCAGTCGGCCGATCAGCAGGTTGGCGAAGCCGATGAAGGCCACGACATCGCCGACCCGGATTTCGCCGCGCTGGACCAGAAGCGTGCCGATGACCAGGATGACACCCATGGAGACGGTGGAGGCCGTGCGGTTGAGGGCACCGGCCAGAGCCCACCAGTCGAGCACCGGATACTGGGCGGCAAGCAGGTCCTTGGTATAGTCCTTGAGCGCCAGGGTCTCGGCCTCGATGCGATTGTAGCTGTGCAGCACCGATACGTTGCTGATCGCGTCGCTCACATGGGAGAAGACCATGTGGTAGTGGTTTTCGACCGACGCCTGCCCCTCCTTGGTGCGGTTCATCACGGTCACGCCGATGATCCAGTAGAGGATGCTCAGCACCAAAAGGACGAGGCTGAGCCGCCAATCCATCGAGATCGCAGTGGGGACCAGCAGGACGAGCGCCACTGCGGTGGCCAGGTGGGTACGCATGAATTCGAGCCACAGCCCGAACAGGCTCTCGGCCGCACGCAGCAGGGTGTGCAGCGCGTGAGAGGTGCCACGGGTGTGGTGCCAGGCGAGCGGCATGGAGATGATTCGTCCGAAAGCCTCGGTCAGCAGCGACGCGCGTCGGCCATGGGCGAGCCTGTCGGCCTCACGGGCGACAAGCACGTAGGCAACGGTATTGAAGACACCGAAGCCGGCCCATAACATCAGTACCGGCGTGACGGTACTGCCGGAGGAAATGGCATCGATGATCCGGCCGAAAAGGATCGGTTCGGCAATGGTGATGACGGCAAGCACGACATTGGCGACGACGACGGCGGCGACACGCCATTTGTTCTTCGCCAGATATTGGAGCGCTCGTGCGTAAACCTGGAACAGCGTCAACTGGCGTAACCTCTTTCATGTGGAGCCGCCATCGGGGCGGCGCCGGTAATCTAGTGATCGGAAACGGCAATTCCGCGACGGAAGCCGGAGATAATACCCTTCTGCCAGAAATGTTTCATGAAGGGCAAGGCTTCCCGCATTCAGTGTCTTGAACCAACCCACGGCTTATTGCACAAAGCCGTCAAGGGCTAGATTTCGCGGTATACCTTCAACGAATGATAACTATGCTAATCGATTGTGAATGAGGGAAGTTACTGAAATTTAACATAAAGACAAGAATCGCCCGAAAAGAACGCGGCGGGGAGCAAGCCTTGAATATTCAGCTGGTCGTGCAACTCTTGGTACTCGTGGGGGAAATCAAGACCGAGGCGGAGCTGACTGCCCAGCTCGAATCTCTGCTGAAGGCCTATGGATTCGAATATTACGGACTGGTCATCCGGCCGCGCTCCCTTCAGAATCCGGGCGGCCTTGTCCTGGCCGGCCGCTGGCCGAAAGGCTGGCAGGAAATCTACGAAGCCCGCAAATATGCTCTGGTCGATCCGACGGTACGAATGCTCAGCATCGCGCAACGGCCGTTCCGCTGGCGGGATGCGGTGCTCAGGCTCCGGAACGATCCCCATCGGCAGCGCATGCAGCGGATGATGCAGGAAGGGACACGTCACGGCCTCCAGGACGGCTACCTGTTTCCGGTCCACGGCCGCAACGGCCTGCTTGGCAACATGACGCTCGGCGGCCGCCCCGTGGATCTCTCGCCCGCTGAAATGGCGCTGTTCGATGCCGCCGCCAAGAAGGTGTTCTGGCGCTTTCTGGACCTGCGCGGACAGGCGGAAGAGCTGGAGGCCATCGCCAAGGTGGACACCCAGCTTACCCGCCGCGAGATGGAAGTCATCGTGCTGCTCGCCGACGGCCTGACCTCCAACGAGGTCGCGAAGTCGCTGGATATCTCCAGCCATACGGTCGACTGGTACATCAACGGGCTTCAGGAGAAGCTGCGCGCCAAGAACCGCCAGCACGTGGTCGCTTCGGCATTTCGCCTCGGCCTCATCGCCTGAGCGATTGGTCTCGTTGCGACACATCCGGTCTCCCCGAGAAATTGCGCTTGCCTGATTAAGGCAATACTGATTTCTTTGCAGTGCAGCATTATTCTCGATGGCGTCTGAGGAGATCCGTCTTGCCCATTTCCAAGATCCTAGTTGCCAACCGCTCCGAAATAGCGATCCGGGTCTTCCGTGCGGCCAATGAGCTCGGCATCAAGACTGTCGCGATCTGGGCGGAAGAGGACAAGCTTTCGCTGCATAGGTTCAAGGCCGACGAGAGCTATCAGGTCGGCCGCGGCCCGCATCTTTCCAAGGACATGGGGCCGATCGAAAGCTATCTGTCCATTCCCGAAGTGATCCGCGTCGCCAAGCTTTCCGGCGCCGACGCCATCCATCCGGGATACGGCCTGCTTTCCGAAAGTCCGGAGTTCGTGGAGGCCTGCAACGATGCAGGCATCATCTTCATCGGCCCGCGGCCGGACACGATGCGCCAGCTCGGCAACAAGGTTGCGGCTCGCAACCTGGCGATTTCGGTCGGCGTGCCGGTGGTGCCGGCGACCGAGCCGCTGCCGGACGATATGGCCGAAGTCGCCAAGATGGCCGAGGAGATCGGTTATCCGGTGATGCTGAAGGCGTCCTGGGGCGGCGGCGGGCGCGGCATGCGCGCCATTCGCGATCCGAAAGACCTCGCCAAGGAAGTCGTGGAAGCCAAGCGCGAGGCGATGGCCGCTTTCGGCAAGGACGAAGTCTACCTCGAAAAGCTCGTCGAGCGCGCCCGGCACGTGGAGAGCCAGATCCTCGGCGACACGCATGGCAATGTCGTGCATCTCTTCGAGCGCGACTGTTCGATCCAGCGCCGCAACCAGAAGGTCGTGGAACGGGCGCCGGCTCCCTATCTGTCGGAAGCCCAGCGGGCCGAGCTTGCCGCCTATTCGCTGAAGATCGCGGCGGCGACCAGCTATGTCGGTGCCGGCACGGTCGAATACCTGATGGATTCCGATACCGGCAAGTTCTACTTCATCGAGGTCAATCCGCGCATCCAGGTCGAGCATACGGTGACCGAGGTCGTCACCGGCATCGATATCGTCAAGGCGCAGATCCATATCCTCGAAGGTTTCGCGATCGGCACGCCTGAATCCGGCGTGCCGGCTCAGGGAGACATCCGCCTCCACGGCCACGCGCTGCAATGCCGGATCACCACCGAAGACCCGGAACACAATTTCATCCCGGATTACGGCCGCATCACCGCCTATCGTTCGGCCGCGGGTTTCGGCATCCGTCTCGACGGCGGCACCGCCTATTCCGGCGCTGTCATCACCCGCTATTACGATCCGCTGCTGGTCAAGGTGACGGCTGCCGGCTCGACGCCGGCCGAAGCGATCAGCCGGATGGACCGGGCGCTCCGGGAATTCCGCATCCGCGGCGTGGCCACCAACCTGACCTTCCTCGAAGCGATCATCGGCCATCCGAAATTCCGCGACAATTCCTATACGACGCGGTTCATCGATACGACGCCGGAACTGTTCGAGCAGGTGAAGCGGCAGGACCGCGCCACCAAGCTTCTGACCTATCTCGCCGACGTCACCGTCAACGGCCATCCGGAAACCAAGGGCCGGCCGGCACCGTCCGAACATAGTGCCAAGCCTGTCCTGCCCTATATCAACGGCCCGGTCCCGGACGGAACCAAGCAGCTTCTCGACACGCTCGGTCCGAAAAAGTTCGGCGAATGGATGCGCAACGAAAAGCGCGTGCTGATCACCGATACGACGATGCGCGACGGCCATCAGTCGCTGCTGGCCACCCGCATGCGCACCTATGACATCGCGCGGGTCGCCGGCGTCTATGCGCGGGCGCTGCCGAACCTGTTCTCGCTGGAATGCTGGGGCGGGGCGACCTTCGACGTCTCAATGCGCTTCCTCACCGAAGACCCGTGGGAACGCCTGGCGATGATCCGCGAGGACGCGCCGAATCTTTTGTTGCAGATGCTGCTGCGCGGCGCCAACGGCGTCGGCTACAAGAATTATCCCGACAACGTGGTGAAGTATTTCGTCGCCCAGGCCGCCAAAGGCGGTATCGATCTCTTCCGTGTCTTCGACTGCCTCAACTGGGTCGAGAACATGCGCGTCTCGATGGATGCGATCAACGAAGAGAACAAGCTCTGCGAGGCGGCGATCTGCTACACGGGCGATCTCCTGAACTCCGCGCGCCCGAAATACGACCTCAAATATTACGTCTCGCTGGCCGAAGAGCTGGAGAAGGCGGGCGCCCATATCATCGCGCTGAAGGACATGGCCGGTCTCCTGAAGCCGGCTGCCGCGCGGGTGCTGTTCAAGGCGCTGCGCGAGGCAACCTCGTTGCCGATCCATTTCCATACCCACGACACGTCCGGCATCTCGGCCGCGACCGTGCTTGCGGCAGTGGACGCGGGCGTCGACGCTGTCGATGCGGCGATGGATGCGGTGTCCGGCAACACGTCGCAGCCCTGCCTCGGCTCGATCGTCGAAGCGCTGTCCGGCTCCGAGCGCGACCCGGGCCTCGATCCGGAGTGGATCCGTCGCATCTCCTTCTATTGGGAAGCGGCGCGCGGCCAGTATGCCGCCTTCGAAAGCGACCTCAAGGGGCCGGCCTCGGAAGTCTATCTGCATGAAATGCCGGGCGGCCAGTTCACCAACCTCAAGGAACAGGCCCGCTCGCTCGGGCTTGAAACCCGCTGGCACAAGGTCGCCCAGACCTATGCGGACGTGAACCAGATGTTCGGCGACATCGTCAAGGTGACGCCGTCGTCCAAGGTGGTGGGCGACATGGCGCTGATGATGGTCTCCCAGGACCTCACCGTCGCCGATGTCGAAAACCCGGCAAAAGACATCGCGTTTCCGGATTCGGTCGTATCGATGCTGAAGGGCGATCTCGGCCAGCCTCCCGGCGGCTGGCCGCAGGCGCTGCAGAAAAAGGCGCTGAAGGGCGAGGCGCCCTACACCGCGGTGCCCGGCTCGCTTCTCCCGCCGGCCGATCTGGCCGCGGAGCGAAAGGTCATCGAGGACAAGCTGGAGCGCAAGGTCGACGACTTCGAGTTCGCTTCCTACCTGATGTATCCGAAGGTGTTTACCGACTTCGCGCTGGCCTCGGACACTTACGGCCCGGTCTCGGTTCTGCCGACGCACGCCTATTTCTATGGTCTCAAAGACGGCGAGGAAATGTTCGCCGACATCGAGCGGGGCAAGACGCTTGTTGTCGTCAACCAGGCGATGAGCGGCACGGACGCGCAAGGCATGGTCACCGTGTTCTTCGAACTCAACGGCCAGCCGCGCCGTATCAAGGTGCCGGACCGGGCCCATGGGGCTTCCGGCAGTGCGGTGCGCCGCAAGGCAGATATCGGCAATGCCGCTCATCTCGGCGCGCCGATGCCGGGCGTCATCAGCCGCGTCTTTGCGACAACCGGCCAGGCGGTCAAGGCCGGCGACGTGCTGCTCTCCATCGAGGCAATGAAGATGGAAACGGCGCTGCATGCCGAAAAGGATGGAACCATCGCCGAGGTCCTCGTCAAGGCCGGCGACCAGATCGACGCCAAGGATCTGCTGATCGTTTATGGCGGCTGATTTCAGCCACCTTCCCCAGCTGCCCAATCTTTCCAGCCGAGCCCTTCGCCGAAGATGAGCATCAGGCCGGCGCCGTCCTGCAGGATTGCGCCGGACCCCATGCTGGCCTGCGTCAAATGCTGCGGCCTCGAACTTTTTCCGCGTTGCAGGTTTCGCCTCGATACAATTTGTGAGAGGGAGTGGTTCTTCGCGGCGTTGCAAATTCAATCGATTTAAATATGTTCGCGGCGATCGAAAGGAACCTATCCATGGACAGTCGCGCACCCTCAAACGCTTCCTCCAGCTCCCGAGCTTTCTTCACCCGCGAAAGGGCAGGCGTGTCGCTGCTCTTCCTGATGAACGGCTTCATGATCGGCGCATGGGCGCCGAAAATCCCGGAATTTGCGAGCCGCCTGAGCTTGAGCGAAAGTGCGCTCGGATTGATGATCCTGACGTTTGGTCTCGGTTCACTGCTGATGATGCCGCTAGCCGGCAGCCAGATCGCCCGCTTCGGGTCGAGCCAGGTCTCGAAATATACCTCGGTATTGCTGACCCCGACATTGCTTCTTCTCACCTGGGTCGGCAGCGTCTGGTCAGGCGCCGTGGCAATCTTCCTGTTCGGCGGCCTGATCGGCGCGATGGACGTGGCGATGAATGCCAACGCGGTCTCGGTCGAGAAGAGCATGCGCCGCGCGATCATGTCGTCCTGCCACGCGTTCTGGAGCCTCGGCGGGCTGCTCGGCTCGTCGACGGGCGGTTTCCTCATCGAACATATCGGTGTCTCCGCGCATGCCATCCTGGTCACGGTGCTGGCCGCGGTAATGATCGTCGCCGCCTGGCGGATCGTCCTGCACGACGCGCCGCATCCGGACGAAGCCAAGCATGGCGGAAGCCGCCTGCCGCGTTCGCCGCTACCCTGGCTGATCGGCATCATGGCGCTGTTCTGCATGATTCCAGAAGGCGCGATTCTCGATTGGGGTGCGCTCTACCTCCGCAACGAGCTTGCAGCTTCCGTCACGCTCTCCGGCTTCGCATTCGCCGCCTTCTCGCTCACCATGGCGGTGATGAGGTTTGCCGGCGACCTGATCCGCGACCGTTTCGGCGCGGTGATGACGCTGCGCGTCTGCGCCGTCATCTCGATCTTCGGCCTGCTGCTGATCGGCTTTGCCCAAAACGCGCCGATGGCGATCGCCGGCTTCGCGCTGACGGGCATCGGCATTTCCAACATCGTGCCGATCGCCTTTTCGGCGGCCGGCAACCTGCCGGGCATGGCAGCCGGCGTCGGCCTCTCGGTGGTCACCACCATGGGCTATTCCGGCATCCTGGTTGCGCCCTCCGCCATCGGCTTCATCGCCGAATATACCGGCCTTGCCATCATTTTCGCCGGCCTGTCGGCGCTGATCGTCGTGGTCCTCCTGCTGTCATCGCTCGCCAAACATGCGGACACCGCGCATCACTAGGTGCGTCAGTCTGCCGGGCTGGAACGGGAAAGGCCGGTGCGATAAAGTGAGCGTCGCGGCGGTTGACAAGCCGCGAGCCATACGCCACCTGAAAGGCGCTTCATTCCCAAGGCGACGAGACTTCCGATGACCGCACCCATCGACTACGACCCGAAACCGCGCCGTGCCACAGTCGCCGTCGATGTCGGCGGCGTTATTGTCGGCGGAGGTGCGCCTGTCGTCGTGCAGTCGATGACCAATACGGACACTGCCGATATTGACGGAACGGTCGCCCAGGTCGCGGCGCTCTACAAGGCAGGCTCCGAGCTGGTGCGCATCACCGTCGATCGCGACGAGAGTGCCGCCGCGGTGCCAAAAATCCGCGAGCGACTGCTGCGTCTCGGCATGGACGTGCCGCTGATCGGCGATTTCCATTATATCGGCCACAAGCTGCTCGCCGATCATCCTGCCTGCGCCGAGGCGCTGGCGAAATACCGCATCAATCCCGGTAATGTCGGTTTCAAGGACAAGAAGGACAAGCAGTTCGCCGACATCATCGAGATGGCGATCCGCTACGACAAGCCGGTGCGCATCGGCGTCAACTGGGGTTCGCTCGACCAGGACCTGTTGACCACGCTGATGGACCGCAACGCGGCGGATGGCTCGCCGTTGTCGGCCCGCCAGGTCATGCATGAGGCGATCGTCCAGTCGGCGCTGATTTCCGCCGAGCTCGCCGAACAGATCGGCCTGCCGCGCAACCGCATCATCCTGTCGGCCAAGGTCAGCCAGGTCCAGGACCTGATCGCCGTCTATTCGATGCTCACAGAGCGCTCCAACCACGCGCTGCATCTCGGTCTCACCGAAGCCGGCATGGGCTCCAAGGGCATCGTCGCCTCGTCGGCGGCCATGGGCTACGTGCTGCAGCACGGGATCGGCGACACGATCCGCGTTTCGCTGACCCCTGAGCCGAACGGCGACCGCACCCGCGAAGTGCAGGTGGCGCAGGAACTGCTGCAGGTCATGGGTTTTCGCCAGTTCGTTCCCGTCGTCGCCGCCTGTCCCGGCTGCGGGCGGACGACCTCAACGGTGTTCCAGGAACTTGCCCAGAACATCCAGAACGACCTGCGCAAGAACATGCCGGTCTGGCGCGAGAAATATCCAGGCGTCGAAGCGCTCAACGTCGCGGTGATGGGCTGCATCGTCAACGGTCCGGGCGAGAGCAAGCATGCCGATATCGGCATTTCGCTGCCGGGCACCGGCGAAACGCCGGCAGCACCTGTCTTCATCGACGGCAAGAAGGCGCTGACCTTGCGCGGCGTGAACATCGCCGCCGATTTCGAGAAGCTGGTCATCGACTATATCGAGCAACGCTTCGGCCAGCGCACGGCTGCCGAATAAATCATGAGCCGATACTGGTCGCCGATCGTCAGCACGCTGAAACCCTATGTCGCGGGCGAGCAGCCGCGCATCCAGAACCTCGTCAAGCTGAATACCAACGAGAACCCCTACGGGCCGTCTCCAAAGGCGGTCGCCGCCATCCATGCTGCGGCGGACGATGCGCTGCGGCTTTACCCCGATCCGTCGGCGACGGCATTGCGCGAAGCGATCGCTGTACGTTTCGGCGTGCAATCGGATCAGGTCTTTGTCGGCAACGGTTCGGACGAGGTGCTGGCGCACACGTTCCAGGCGCTCTTGAAGCATGACAAGCCGCTACTCTACCCGGACATCACCTACAGCTTCTATCCGACCTATAGCCGGCTCTACGATATCGACGTCGTCGAAATCCCGCTCGATGAAGGCTTCCGGATCAGGCTTGCCGACTACGACCGGCCCTGCGGCGCGATCATCATCCCCAACCCGAACGCACCGACCGGTATCGGCTTGGCCCTCCCGGAGATCGAGGCGCTGGTGGCCGCGCATGCCGACGTGCCGGTCGTGGTGGACGAGGCCTATATCGATTTCGGCGGCGAGACGGCTGCCGGCCTGATTGCCCGCTATCCAAATCTCCTCGTCATTCAGACGCTGTCGAAATCCCGTTCGCTTGCGGGGATGCGCGTCGGTTTCGCGCTCGGCCAGCGGCATCTGGTCGATGCACTGGAACGGGTGAAGGACAGTTTCAATTCCTACCCGCTCGACCGGCTGGCCCAGGTTGCCGCGACCGCTGCGATCGAGGATGTCGCGTGGTTCGAGACCTGCCGGCAGCAGATCATCGCGACGCGTGACCGCGTCAGCGACGAATTGCTCGCGATGGGTTTCGATGTGCTGCCGTCGCAGGCGAATTTCGTCTTCGCCAGGCATCCGGCCCTGTCGGGCGCCGAAGTCTATTCGGCCTTGCGGGCCGAGGGCGTTCTGGTGCGCCACTGGAACAAGCCGCGCATAGAAGACTATCTGCGCATTTCGATCGGCACGGATGCCGAATGCGACCGGCTGCTCGACGTCCTGAAGAACCTGCCGGCGGGTGGCTGATCGCAGCTCTTCTTTCGCTGCATCGGGTCTCTTTGGGGGTGTCTTGATCGGCCCGGTTCCGGCCGGGCTCGTGGTCAATGACGAAGATATGCCGGCCTCCTCGCTATTGCCGCAATTCATGGTAAATGAGGTGGCACCACTGACGACGGGGACATTTGTTTACATGCTGAAGAAAATCGCAATCGTCGCACTTTGCGCGACCTATCTTTCCGCCTGCACCACGACCGACCCTTATACGGGCGAGCAGAAGGTTTCCAACACGGCCGGCGGCGCTGCCATCGGCGCGGGCCTCGGCGCGCTTGCCGGCGGCTTGACCGGCGGGCGCCATGCAGGCCGCAATGCGCTGATCGGTGCCGGTATCGGCGCGCTCGCCGGTGGCGGCATCGGCGCCTACATGGACAATCAGGAAGCGGAACTGCGCGCCCAGCTGCAGGGTACCGGCGTTTCGGTGACCCGCGTTGGCGACCGCATCATCCTCAACATGCCGTCGAACATCACGTTCGCCACGGATCAGGACCAGGTCATCCCGCCGTTCTACCGGACGCTGGATTCCGTCGCGATCGTGCTGAACAAGTTCAACAAGACACTCATCGACGTCAACGGCCACACGGATTCGACCGGCAGCCTGCAGCACAATCAGGCTCTCTCGGAGCGCCGCGCCGCTTCCGTCGCGAACTATCTCGGTAGCCGCAGCGTGGACCAGCGCCGCATGTCGACGATGGGCTTCGGGCCGTCGCAGCCGGTTGCTTCCAACGCGACCTCGGACGGTCGCGCGCAGAACCGCCGCGTCGAAGTGGCGATCGCGCCGATCACCCAGGGCTGATCACAAAAGTCTGATGAAAGGCGAGCCGCTCAGATGCGGCTCGTCAGCAGCTTCAGGCCGGCGACGCTGTAAAAAACCGCCATCGTTCCTTCGATCCAGCGCCTTGCGGCCTTGTAGCCGCGCAGCGCGTGGGATGTCGAAAACACCATCGCATAGGTGGTGAAGATCAGCAGGCTCGAGCTCATGCAGACGGCGATGATCAAAAGGATCGCCGAGGTCGGCGCATTTTCCGGCAGGCCGAGCGAAATGATCGCCAGCCATGCAAAGATCGCCTTCGGATTGGTGACGTGGACCGCATAGCCGCGCAGCCAGAGCTGGCGGGCGGTATAGTTCGTCCGGGCATTGCCGAGGGCGACCTTGGAATCCGGCAGGCGCGCGGACTTGTAGGCCTTCCAAGCCAGGTAGATCAGGTAGATGCCGCCTAGCACCTTCATGATCTCCAGCGCGATCGCATAGTTGCGCAGCAATGCCGCAAGACCGAGCGCTGCGGCGCAAGCCCAGGTGAAAGAACCGCAGGCGATGCCGAGCGCCGTGATCAGACCGGCGCGGCGTCCTTGCGAGATCGAGGTGCCGATGATGGCGAAATTGGCCGGGCCCGGGCTCGCGACATTGATGACATAGGCCACATAGGCCGGCCACATGTAGGGCAGATAGCTCATGACATCCGGCATTCTCGTTTCCTATCCCTGTCTAGTTTTCCCGGCTGGCGATGAAGCGCGCAGTCTCCTGCAGAATGGACGCCCTTTCGCCATAGGGCGCAAGCAGTTCCACGGCCTCGGCCGTCAAAACGTCCAGCCGGTCTTCCGCCCAGCCGATGCCATGTAGGGCGACGAGGGTGCCCTTGCCGCGGCCGGCGTCCTTTCCGGTTGCCTTGCCCATGGTTTCGGCATCCGAGGTCAGGTCGAGGAGATCGTCGGCGAGCTGGAAGGCAAGGCCGATCTTCTGGCCGAAGAGCCGCAGCCGCTGGCGATGCTCCGGCTCGGAGCCGGCGATGATTGCACCCGCTTCGCAGGCAAACCGCAGAAGGGCACCTGTTTTCATCGCCTGCAATGTGGTGATGCCCGCCTCGTCGGGCGGCGATTTCTCCGCCGCGAGATCGAGCGCCTGGCCGCCCGCCATGCCGCCCGGTCCCGCGGCGCGGGCAAGCGACAGGACGAGTTCCGTCTTCAGCCGGTCGGCGAGCATGGTCTCCGGTGCGGCGACGATGTCGAAGGCGTAGGTCAGCAGACTGTCGCCGGCAAGGATGGCGGTCGCTTCGTCGAAGGCCTTGTGCACGGTCGGCTGGCCGCGGCGCAGGTCGTCGTCGTCCATTGCCGGCAGGTCGTCATGGATCAGCGAATAACAATGCAGGCATTCCAGTGCCACTCCGACCCGAAGTGCTGCCTCTGCCGGGCCGCCGAGCAACGCCGCGCTCTCGCGCACCAGGAAGGGCCTCAGCCGTTTCCCGCCATTCAGCGACCCATGCCGCATGGCGGCCGTCAGCTGCGCCGGGCGGGTCGTCTCGTCGGAAAGAGGGGTATCGGACAGGAGAGACGAAAGCAGGGCTCCCGTCTCGGCGGCGCTCTGCCGCAGGCGTGTTTCGAATGCCGTTTTCGCGTCCGTCATGGCCGCTCTTTGGCATGCCGATGGTTGGCTGGCAACGGCGATTTACCAGGACGTGCGAAGTTTTCGGCGCCAGACTCGCCTTGGCCACGTTGAACGGTTATGAAACTCAAAACGAGGGACGAGTGCGATATTGGACATCACACCCGAACAGCAGTTGCAGGAGGAGGAGCCCGTGAGGGCCGGGTGGAGACGGCGCCGGGTGTCCGGCAATCTGATCCGCCGGATCGTGCTGATCGCGATCGCGCTGGTGGTGTTGCCTTATCTGTTGATTTTCGTCTACGCGCTGCCGTTCACCCGCCCGGTCTCGACGCTGATGCTGTCGGAACTCGCGCTGTTTCGCGGATACGACCGGCGCTGGGTAAGCCTCGAAGAGATTTCGCCCAACCTCGTCCGATCGGTGATGATGTCCGAGGACGGCCAGTTCTGCTTCCATGGCGGCGTCGACTGGAACCAGATGCGCGGCGTGGTCGAGGATGCGCTCGACGGCGAAGCGACGCGGGGTGCGAGCACCATTCCGATGCAGACCGCCAAGAACCTGTTCCTCTGGAACGGCCGTTCCTTCATCCGCAAAGGCCTGGAACTGCCCCTGGCACTGGGCGCAGACCTCGTCCTGTCGAAGTGGCGGATGATGGAGATCTATCTGAACATCGCCGAGTGGGGGCCTGGCATCTATGGGGCGGAGGCGGCCGCGCAATATCATTTCAAGGTGCCGGCTTCGAAACTGAGCCCCCGGCAGGCGGCGCTTCTGGCCGTGGCGCTTCCCAATCCGATCACCCGCGTCGCAAGCAGGCCGAGCCGCGGCGTGCAGCGGCTTGCCGGTGTCGTCGAGCGCCGGGCGCGGGGATCCGGCGACTACATCAAATGCATTTATGAATGAGGTTCATCGATTTCATTGGTCGCGTCAGGCCAAGGCGATTATGAGGCTGGGTGAACCAACCGGAGATGTGGCCTCATGGAAAAGCTTACCCTTTATATCGGTAACAAGAATTACTCCTCGTGGTCCTTCCGTCCCTGGATCGCGCTGACGGCGGCCGGCATTCCCTTCGAGGAAGTGCTGATCCCGTTTGATTTTCCCGCCGGCAATCCGAAATTCAAGCCGATCTCGCCGACCGGCAAGGTGCCGGTGCTGCACCAGGGAGACATCCGGGTCTGGGAATCGCTTGCGATCATCGAATATGCCGCCGAGCTTTTCCCGGACAAGGGCATCTGGCCGGAAGCTGCCGCCGATCGCGCGGTCGCGCGCTCCGTCTCGATGGAAATGATTTCCGGCTTCCGGGCGCTGCGCAATGCCTGCCCGATGAACATGCGCCGGCCGAGGGGCCGGATCGCGCTTGCCGACGGAGTGATGGACGACGTGGCCCGCATCGAGACCATCTGGCGCGAACTCAGGGCGAAGTCCGGCGGGCCATTCCTGTTCGGCGAATTTTCCGGAGCGGACGCAATGTTTGCGCCTGTCGTCAATCGTTTGGACGTCTACGACTTGGCGATCGATGCCGAGACGCTCGCCTATATGACGGCGATGAAATCGCATCCGGCCTGGCTCAAGTGGCAGGAGGCAGCGCTTGCCGAAACCTGGATCGTGCCGGAGGACGAGGCTTAGGTCGCATATTTCTCAAAAAATCCGGGCAGGGACTGGTCAAAGCCCGGTAGGGCATGTATAAGCCGCCCAAATTTCCGAGATCGAGACATGTCCAATCGGCCTCAGTTCCGGCCGGGGATTATGTTTTGCACGCAAGTGGAGTAACGAAAATGGCTGTACCGAAGAGAAAAACGAGCCCGTCGAAGCGCGGTATGCGCCGCTCCGCAGACGCACTCAAGGCTCCGACCTATATCGAAGACAAGAACTCCGGCGAACTGCGCCGTCCGCACCATGTCGATCTGAAGACCGGCATGTATCGCGGCCGTCAGGTTCTGACGCCGAAGGAAAGCGCATAAGCGTTTTCGTTCTATTGCATCAAAGGTCGGCTCCGCCGGCCTTTTTTGTTACGCGAAGACTTGTTTTGCAGCGCCGAAGACTTGCGAAAGCAAGGCAAGCACGTACAGTCCGGCCATATCGACTGGAGTCCGAGACCATGCTTGCCGCATTGCCGCTGATGATCATCCCGTTCATTCTCTATAACCTGGGCATGCTCGGCATTCTGGGCGGCGGCGGGGTCGCGTCGCTCGGCAACGTCATCAGCTCGCTTCAAATGCTGTCGGGTGCCGTCTGGACCATGACGCTCGGCGACGTGATCATCGTCATCTCGCTGGTCTTCCTGTTCGTGGAAATCCTGAAAGCCAGCCGCAACGGCCGCGGTTCGCTGATCAACCACATGCTGTCGATGCTGGTCTTCATCGCCTATCTGGTCGAATTCCTGCTGGTGCGGGATGCGGCGACGCAGATCTTCTTCATCCTGATGACGATCACTTTCGTCGACGTCATCGGCGGCTTTGCGGTAGCAATCCGCTCGGCCGGCCGCGACGTATCAATTGGGCTTTAGGCGCCCTTCAGGTCTCAAAGATTATCGAGGCGGCTCTGCAGGTTGCGGAGCTGTTCCTTCAACTCATCGATATCCTTGGCGTCGGTCTTCTTGGCGGCGGGCGCCTGGGGCTGTCCCGCAAACGGCGAGAACATCTGCATGGCCTGGCGGAACATGTCCGTGTTGCGGCGCACGTTTTCTTCCATCATCTGAATCGGCATCTGCAGGTTCTTGCTGAGCGGCGTATCCCCGAAGGCGCGCGTCATCTGTTCGCGCATCTGAACCTGCTGGTCGGTAAAGGCCTTCATCGAGTGTTCGAGGAAGGTCGGAACCACCATCTGCATCTGGTCGCCGTAGTAGGAAATCAGCTGCCGCAGGAAGGAAATCGGCAGCAGCGTGTTGCCGGTCTTCGATTCCTGCTCAAAGATGATCTGCGTCAGAACCGAATGGGTGATATCGTCGCCGCTCTTGGCGTCCTGAACGGTGAAATCTTCACCCTTCTTCACCATCTTCGCCAGGTCTTCCAGCGTCACATAGGTGCTGGTGCCCGTGTTGTAGAGGCGCCTGTTGGCATATTTCTTGATTATGATTTCGCCTTCGGTCTTTGCCATGATTGCCTCCTGCTCCCGTCAATATGGTTTGGTCATTATCGACTGCCATGCTTCTCCCGACAGGAATGTAAGCCTAAATGACGAGGACTTACAAACGATTTGTGCGGCGCGGCGACGGGTTTGTTGCGCAGCAAACCCGTGAAATCTAACGGGCATTTTCGAAACGCCCGGCGGGTTGGCAGCGGCGTTCGGCTGCCGTTTGACTCTCGGCTCAAGCTTTGCCAGTCTCGCAGGCAAATAACGGATAAGAGGAAACGTCCATGTCCAATCCATCCATCGTGATCGCAGCCGCTGGCCGTACCGCGGTTGGCTCCTTCAACGGCGGCTTTGCCAATGTGCCGGCGCATGAGCTGGGTGCGGCGGCGATCAAGGGTGCGCTGGCGCGCGCCGGCGTCGAGGCGGGTGAGGTGGACGAGGTCATCCTCGGCCAGGTCCTGCCGGCGGGCGAGGGCCAGAACCCGGCCCGACAGGCGGCCATGAAAGCCGGTGTGCCGAAGGAAGCCACCGCCTGGGGCATCAACCAGCTCTGCGGCTCGGGCCTGCGCGCCGTAGCCCTCGGCATGCAGCAGATCGCGCTCGGCGACGCCAGGATCATCGTTGCCGGTGGCCAGGAATCGATGTCCATGGCGCCACATTGCGCGCACCTTCGCGGCGGCGTGAAGATGGGCGATTTCAAGATGATCGACACGATGATCAAGGACGGCCTGACCGACGCGTTCTACGGTTATCACATGGGCATCACGGCGGAGAACATCGCCCGCCAGTGGCAGCTCTCCCGCGAGGAGCAGGACCAGTTCGCCGTGTCTTCCCAGAACAAGGCGGAAGCGGCTCAGAACGCCGGCCGCTTCAAGGACGAGATCATCCCCTATATCATCCAGACGCGGAAGGGTGACGTGACCGTCGAGAACGACGAATACATCCGTGCCGGCGCGACGCTGGATTCGATGGCCAAGCTGCGACCGGCCTTCGACAAGGAAGGCACCGTCACGGCGGGCAACGCATCCGGCCTCAACGACGGTGCGGCGGCTGCCGTGCTGATGACGGAAGCCGAAGCCGTCCGCCGCAGCATCACGCCGATGGCCCGTATCGTCTCCTGGGCGACTGCCGGCGTCGATCCGCAGATCATGGGAACGGGCCCGATCCCGGCTTCGCGCAAGGCGCTCGAGAAGGCCGGCTGGCGCGTTGCCGACCTGGAGCTCATCGAGGCCAACGAGGCGTTCGCGGCCCAGTCCTGCGCCGTCACCAAGGATCTCGGTTTCGATCCGTCGCTCGTCAACGTCAACGGCGGGGCGATCGCGATCGGCCATCCGATCGGCGCATCGGGTGCCCGCATTCTCAACACGCTTCTTTTCGAGATGAAGCGCCGCAACGCAAAGAAGGCACTCGCGACGCTCTGCATCGGCGGCGGCATGGGCGTCGCCATGTGCCTCGAAGCCATGTGACGCGATAGGATGATTGTGGATAATCCCGCCGGCGTTGCAAAACTTCGCGGCGGGCCTATCTCCCCGACGGAAGCATGTCAAACTAGGTAAGTATCCAGTCACATAGAAGGACCGGATCACAACTCAAAAGGGGAAGACCGCATGAGCAGGGTTGCATTGGTTTCGGGAGGAACGCGTGGGATCGGGGCCGCCATCTCCGTCGCGTTGAAGGCGGCAGGTTATCGTGTCGCGGCAAATTTTGCGGGCAATGAGGAAAAGGCGAAAGCCTTCCACGACGAGACCGGCATTCCGGTCTTCAAGTGGGATGTCTCCAGCTATCAGGCCTGCGTCGAGGGAATAGCGAAAGTGGAGGCCGAGCTCGGCCCGATCGAGGTGCTCGTCAACAATGCGGGCATCACCCGTGACGGCATGTTTCACAAGATGACGCCTGAGCAGTGGAACGAGGTGGTCGGCACCAACCTGACCGGCCTTTTCAACATGACGCATCCCATCTGGAACGGCATGCGCGACCGCGGGTTCGGCCGGGTCGTCAACATCTCGTCGATCAACGGCCAAAAGGGCCAGATGGGCCAGGTGAACTATTCGGCGGCCAAGGCCGGCGATCTCGGCTTCACCAAGGCGCTGGCCCAGGAAGGGGCTTCAAAGAACATCACCGTCAACGCCATCTGCCCCGGCTACATCGCCACAGAAATGGTGCGGGCGGTGCCGGAAAAAGTGCTGAACGAGCGGATCATTCCGCTGATCCCGGTCGGGCGCCTCGGCGAGCCGGAAGAGATTGCCCGTTGCGTCGTATTCCTCGCCTCCGACGATGCCGGCTTTATCACCGGTTCGACGCTGACGGCGAATGGCGGCCAGTTCTTCGCGAGCTGATCTCCGGCATTAACCTTTGAGCAGATTTCGGCGCATGGTCGTGCGCCGAAATGCTCGGTCTCTATGGTTAACAAATTGTTTTTGCACGACATCTTGCGGTGAACAAACCGCGAAACGGGTGATGTCGCCGATTCGTCGGCGATTCGTTCCGGCTTTGGCCAAGGGTTAATGCCGACGGTCTTTCAAGGCAAAACAAAACCGGCGCCGATTGCTCGGGCGCCGGTCCTGAGGGACTGGATTGTTGCTCGCGATTAGCGGCAACGGGCCTCGTAACGGCGGCCGTAACGGTCGCGATAGATGCAGTAGCCGCGGCGTTCCGAGGACTGGCCGATCGCAGCGCCGACAAGGCCGCCTGCAACTGCGCCAACCGCCGCGCCACCCCAGCTATTCGTCACGGCGCCGCCGATAACGGCACCCGAGCCGGCGCCGATTGCGGTGCCGCGTTCAGTTGCAGTACAGGAGGCGAGCGTGCCGATCATGCAGCCCGCAATCAGAATCTTCTTCATCATGTCAGTTTCCCTTCCCTTTGGTACACACGGCTACGCCGCTTTTAAATCCTGCCCATCAGCAGCAGGATAATGATGATAAGCACTACAAGGCCCAATCCGCCCGACGGACCATAGCCCCAGCCTCGGCTATAGCCCCAATTCGGCAACGCGCCAATGAGTAGCAGGATGAGGATGACGAGCAACACGGTTCCGAGCATGATTTTCTACTCCGCTAGACAATCCAGTATGGATTTGGCGAGGAAACGTAGCGCCGTGATTTTTGTTCCATCGGCCTGCAAACGTGTGCTCTCACGTGTGGTTAAACTGCGTTAGCCAATGTTAATGGCACCTGAACACATTCGCTTCCGAAGTCTTTACCGCGACGATTTTCTTGCGGGTCTCTCGTGATGAGACCTACCATATCTTGTGAGAACAAATAGCGAAGACAGAGATGTCTGTGATTCGTCGGCGATTCGTTCCGCCTTTGGCCTGAATCTTAATTTCGTGCTTGAAGCAGGGCGGAACAGCCTGAATAGGTTGATGAAACATTAACCATATCAATGCATTGACTCTTCCGATTCTTCGTGAAAGCGCAGCTTCGGGATGAATCCTGCGGTTGCATGCACCCAATCTTGGTGCAGATTCACGATGTCGTGTGGAAGTCTCGAGCTGCATCAATATATAGCGGTGAACAAAAGCTGAATCGTCTTGAGTCTGCGATTCGTCTCCGATTCGTTCGCGTCTGTTCCTTTACGTTTAAAATTCGAATCGCCGAGCGTTGATTTGCGGCCTTCAACGATCACTCTTCGGCGGCAAAACCATTCTTCAGGCTTGCGTTTGCCTGACTAGATCGCCATGTGTTGCATGGCTTTGAGTTTTGGGCGGAGGCGCGAGACCCAAGCCGTATGTGATGCGCGGAACCAGGCATTGAATTTCCAGCCCATGATGTTCAGCGGGCGCGGCGTCACCGCCGTCCTCGGACCCACCAATACCGGCAAGACCCATTATGCCATCGAGCGCATGGTGGCGCATGGCACCGGTGTGATCGGCCTGCCGCTCCGGCTGCTGGCGCGCGAGGTCTATACGCGCCTTGTCGAGAAGGTCGGCGTCGCCCAGGTGGCGCTGGTCACCGGCGAGGAAAAGATCACTCCGCCGAATGCACGCTTCTCCGTCTGCACCGTCGAGGCCATGCCGCGCGAGACGAAGGCCTCGTTCGTCGCGATCGACGAGGTGCAGCTCGCGGGCGATCTCGAGCGCGGCCATATCTTCACCGACCGAATCCTGCATTTGCGCGGGCGCGATGAAACGCTGCTCCTCGGTGCGGCAACCATGCGGCCGATCCTCGAAAGGCTGTTGCCGGGAATAACCATCGTCGAGCGGCCGCGCCTTTCGCAGCTCTTCTATTCCGGCCAGAAGAAGATTACCCGCCTGCCGCAGCGGTCCGCGATCGTGGCGTTTTCAGCCGACGAGGTCTACGCGATCGCCGAGCTTATCCGCCGCCAGCGCGGCGGCGCGGCGGTGGTGCTGGGCGCGCTCAGCCCGCGTACCCGCAACGCCCAGGTCGGCCTCTACCAGTCCGGCGACGTCGAATATCTCGTTGCGACCGATGCGATCGGCATGGGGCTCAATCTCGATGTCGATCACGTGGCATTCGCTCAGGACCGGAAATTCGACGGTTATCAGTTCCGCAGCCTCAATCCGGCAGAACTGGCGCAGATCGCCGGCCGCGCCGGGCGGCATGTAAGGGACGGGACGTTCGGCGTGACCGGGCAGGTCGCGCCTTTCGAGGACGAATTGGTCGAGCGAATCGAAAGCCACCACTTCGATCATGTCAAAGTGCTGCAATGGCGGTCGAAGAACCTCGATTTTTCGTCGCTCAGGGCTCTGCGGGAAAGCCTTGATGCTTCCCCGATGCTGCAAGGATTGACACGGGCGCTTCCGGCGACCGACAGCCAAGCCTTTGATTATCTTTCGCGTTATCCTGAAATCAAGGACATCGCGACGACCCCCCAGCGGGTCGAGAAGCTCTGGGAGGCCTGTGCCCTGCCGGACTATCGACGAATTGCGCCGGCGCAGCACGCCGACCTTATTTCGACTCTTTTTTCCGATCTTGTACGCTTCGGGACGGTGAATGAAGAATTCATGGCGGAACAGGTCCGCCGCGCCGACCGCACCGACGGTGAAATCGACACATTGTCGGCCCGCATAGCGCAGATCCGGACCTGGACCTACGTCTCTAATCGCCCTGGTTGGCTTGCCGATCCGACACACTGGCAAGAAAAGACACGGGAAATAGAGGATAGGTTATCGGACGCGCTACATGAAAGGTTGACGAAACGCTTTGTTGATCGCAGGACATCTGTGCTCATGAAGCGCCTGAGAGAGAATGCGATGCTGGAAGCTGAAATCAGTGTGAATGGCGATGTCTTTGTAGAGGGACATCACGTCGGGCAATTGGCCGGTTTCCGGTTCACGCCCGTTTCGGGAACCGAGGGACCCGACGCCAAGGCGGTGCAGGGTGCCGCTCAGAAAGCGCTGGCGCTCGAATTCGAGGCGCGGGCCGCGAGGCTTTATGCCTCCGGCAACAGCGATCTGGCGGTCGGCTCCGACGGGTCCGTTCGCTGGCTCGGCGAGCCCATTGCCCGTCTTGCGCCGACCGAGCATGTCATGCGGCCGCGCGTCATCCTGCTCTCCGACGAGCAGTTGACCGGCAATGCCCGCGAACATGTGCTCGCCCGCCTCGAGCGCTTCGTCAACCATCACATCGCCACGGTCCTGAAGCCGCTCGACGATCTGTCGCGCGCCGAGGACCTGCAGGGCCTCGCCAAGGGCCTCGCCTTCCAGCTGGTTGAAAGTCTCGGCGTGCTGTTCAGGCGCGACGTCGCGGACGACGTGAAGTCGCTCGATCAGGACGCGCGCGCCTCGATGCGTCGCTACGGCATCCGTTTTGGCGCCTATCACGTCTTCATGCCGATGCTTCTGAAGCCGGCACCGGCGGAGCTCATCACGCTCCTCTGGGCGCTGAAGAACGATGGCCTCGACAAGCCCGGTTACGGCGATCTCATCCCGGCGCTTGCCGCAGGACGCACTTCGGTGGTCGCCGATCCGACGTTCGAGCGGATGTTCTACAAGCTTGCGGGTTTCCGCTTCCTCGGCAAGCGCGCCGTGCGTATCGACATCCTGGAACGACTTGCCGATCTCATCCGTCCGCTGCTGCAGTGGAAGCCGGGCTCGACGCCGCGTCCGGAAGGGGCATATGACGGCCGCCGATTCACCGCCACGACCGCGATGCTCTCCATTCTCGGCGCAACGCCGGACGATATGGAAGAAATTCTTAAGGGCCTCGGATATCGTGCCGACGCCGTGAAGCCGGAAGAAGCGCAGGCATTCCTGGCGGGCCAGGATGCAGGTTCCGTGAGCGCTGTTCCTGCCGCCGCTTCGGCTTCGGCAGGAGACGCGCCGGAAGCCTCCGACGGCGATGACGCCGATGCGAGCGACGCTTCGGCCGAGACAACGGCAGAAGCCCCTTCGGCAGACGTTGCGCCTGAGGCCGCCCCGGCAGAGGCCGTGGCTGATGCTGCGCCGGCTGAGACGGCTACTGCAGAACCGGTTGCTTCGGAAGAAGCTCCCGCTGAGCAGGCTGCGGCTGAAGACGTCACGGACGAGGCAAAGGCTGCCGAGACTGGAGAGCCGAAGCCGGTCCTGCTGTGGCGTCCGGGCGGCGGCCGTGAAAACAACCAGCGCGGTGGCCGGCCTCAGCATGGCGATCGCCGTGGCCATGGCGGCCAGCGCAACAACGCCGGTGGCGAAGCCGGCCAGCCGGCCCAGGGCCGTCGTGATGAGCGTCGCGACGGTGGTGGCGAGCGGCGTGATGCGCGCCCGGCCGGCGAACGCGGTGGCGAACGCAAGGACGGCGGCAAGCCGAACCGCGACAACAACCGCCGGCCAGACAACAACAATACCAACAACCGCGGGGGCGATCGCCCCAACCGCGGGGAGCGCCACGAAGGTGGCCCGCGTCCGGACCGCAACGACCGCGGCAAAGGGTCGCAGCCTGCGCGCTTCGAGGCCAAGCCGCCCCGCAAGGAGAAGCCGATCGATCCGGATTCGCCCTTTGCAAAGCTTGCAGCTCTCAAGGAGCAGATGAAGAAGTAAGGCCCATGACGGAAAAACAGCCACAATCCGGTTCGCGCCAGCGCATCGACAAGTGGCTGTTTTTTGCCCGCATGGCGAAGTCACGATCGATCGCCCAGGATCTCATCCGCTCGAACCACGTGCGGGTGAATGGAGATCTGGTGTCCCAACCCAGTTCCCAGGTGAAGCCGGGGGACCGTATCGACCTCAAGCTCGAGCGTCGCGATCTCGTGCTGGTGGTCAAGGCCGGCGGGGAAAGGCGAGGGCCTTTCGAAGAGGCCCGGCTGCTCTACGAAGATCTCAGTCCTCCTCCGGAAGAAGCCAAGAGGCTGACGCTGTTCGAACAGGCGCAACGCGCGCAGGGAAGCGGCCGGCCGACCAAGAAGGAGCGCCGCGAGACCGATCGGCTGTTTCCTGGTATGGACGCGGACCTAGATTAGAAAAAACGACCCGCTGCGCTCAGGTTTTCAGCACGGATATCCTTGCTAAGCCAAGCCAAAGGCTTTACCTGACTGTCGAAAAGCCGGATCGCCTACCTCCTGTCATTTTTGCAGTTGGGTTTTCGCCTCTCCCGGCTTTCCGGTGTGCCGGCGCTTTCCATCCGTCGACGTGCCGCTGATCCGCGAAGTCCTGGAGTGCCGCATGACGTATGTCGTGACCGACAATTGTATCCGCTGCAAATATACCGACTGCGTCGAGGTCTGCCCGGTCGACTGCTTTTATGAAGGCGAAAACTTCCTCGTCATCCATCCCGACGAGTGCATCGATTGCGGCGTCTGCGAACCGGAATGTCCCGCCGAGGCGATCAAGCCGGACACCGAGCCAGGCCTCGACAAATGGCTCAAGATAAACACCGAGTTCGCTCAGATCTGGCCTAACATCACGGTCAAGCGCGATGCGCTGCCCGAGGCCAAGGAGATGGACGGCGTCACCAACAAGTACGAGCAGTATTTCTCCGCCGAACCCGGCAAGGGCGATTGAGATTTGCTCCGACGGAATGGCTCGGAAGCTGTTTCGAATCACTTTGCCTTTTTGTTGGGCAGAGCGCGGCTATAGCGCTCTGTGCACGTGCAAAAGCAAATTATTGATTTCCGCACTTTTTTGTGGTAGACAATAAGAACTGTTCCACAAGGCGGCACGTGCGTGCCCAAAAAACATCACGAAAGCAACAGACCACCCAAAGCGCGGTTTCCGTGACATTGCAACGCTTGAATGTTGTCGGTCGCAGTACCCCGATGGGTGTTTTTTCGCTCGCGTTGGTCGGACCAGTATGGAGTGACCCGACGGTTTCCCCCGTCTCATCCGGGCCTGACAGACCCGGTTCCCCCGACCCGGCAATGGGTGAGTAACAGGGAGTTTGTGAAACGAATGACGACTCAGCAGAAAAAGACTTCTCCCGCACGCCAGGGCTTCAAGACTGGTGAATCGATCGTATACCCCGCTCATGGTGTAGGCACTATCTCTGCGATTGAAGAGCAGGAAGTTGCCGGCATGAAGCTCGAGCTTTTCGTAATCGATTTCGAAAAGGACAAGATGCGCCTCAAGGTGCCAGTCGCAAAGGCCGTCAGCATCGGCATGCGCAAGCTGTCCGAAACGGATTTTGTCGAACGCGCGCTCAAGGTTGTTCAAGGCAAGGCCCGCGTGAAGCGCACCATGTGGTCGCGCCGCGCCCAGGAATATGATGCAAAGATCAATTCCGGAGATCTGATCTCGATCGCGGAAGTGGTTCGTGACCTCTATCGCGCTGACAACCAACCGGAACAATCCTATTCCGAGCGTCAGCTTTACGAAGCCGCTCTCGACCGCATGGCTCGTGAAATCGCGGCCGTGAACAAGATGTCCGAAACCGAAGCCGTCCGCCTTGTCGAGGTCAATCTCGCCAAAGGTCCCAAGCGCGGCAAGAACGTAGAGGAAGATGAGGCGCAGGAAGAAGCGGCCTGATCATCCATCCATAGTTCTCCCAAAAACCCGGCCTTCGAGCCGGGTTTTTTATTGGAACTTTTTCCCCGCCTCCGCGTTAATCCGCCGGAACGGCGAACTGATGTGCGTCGGTTTGCGTTCGGGACAGCTAAGTGCGGGGCGGAAGATCGGTCTCTTGAGCCGGTTGTGAATCCCCGCGGAACATAAGACGAGGGGAGCAAACGCGGCAGGATATTCATTCCATCATCGTTCGGGCTTGTCGCGTGCACGGTGTCCCTGGTTTATGCCTCGCTGTTTTTGTCGGATCAGACCGTTCACGGAGAACACCATGACAGCCATGTCCGCAGACCGCACGATGATCAAGATAGCAATGTCCGCTCCATATCTCGCCCGCGAGGAGGAGCGCGATCTGGCGGTCCGCTGGAAGGACGATCAGGACCAGGATGCCCGTAACCAGATTGCCCTTGCGCATATGCGTCTGGTGATCGCGATGGCTTCGAAGTTCCGTGGCTTCGGATTGCCGATGAGCGACCTCGTACAAGAGGGCTATGTAGGGCTGCTCGAAGCGGCGGCAAGGTTTGAACCGGCTCGCGACGTGCGTTTTTCCACATATGCCAGCTGGTGGATCCGAGCCTCGATGCAGGATTACATCCTTCGAAACTGGTCGATCGTGCGGGGCGGCACCAGTTCTGCGCAGAAAGCGCTGTTCTTCAATCTTCGCCGGCTGCGCGCCAAGCTCGCCCGCGGCGATTCCAATCTCACCGCCCGGGCAATTCACGAGGAGATCGCCGTGGCGCTCGGCGTCAGCGTCTCCGATGTCCAGACCATGGATGCCCGCCTTTCCGGCAACGATTCCTCGCTGCAGGCGCCGTCGATCGCCGGCGATGCGGATAGCGGCGAACGGCTCGACATGCTGGCCAGCGCCGAACCGCTGCCGGATGAGCAGGTTTCCGGGATGATCGACGGTGAACGGCGGCTGAAATGGCTGCAGGGCGCGCTCACCAAGCTCAACGATCGGGAAAAGAAGATTATTCGCGCCCGCCGCCTGACGGACGATGGCGCGACGCTCGAAGCGCTGGGCGCCGAACTCGGCATTTCAAAGGAACGTGTGCGGCAGATCGAAAGCCGGGCGATCGAAAAGCTCAAGTCGGCGCTGGTGTCGGCCAATCCGCAGATGGCTGCGGCCGCCTGCTGAGGCGGCCCCCGATCTCATTCGGAGATAATCTTGAACTTCTGGCCCGGGGAGATCGTCGCCCCGGCCGGCAATGCGTTGATCATCTTGAAAAGATCGAGCTTGCGATCCGTTCCCATCACCCGCGCCGACAGCGATGCGATGGTGTCGTCCTTGGTTGCGGTGACGATGCGTACCCGCAGCGGCTTCAGCGTCGCGATTTCCGGAGGCGTCATCCGGCGGAAGGTCGAACGGAGAATCTCGGCTGTTGTATCGAGCGCCGGACTGCCCTTCGGCACCGCCGTCAGGAAGCGGAAGATTTGATTGTCGACGCGGATGACGGTCACATCGAAATCCCAGCGTTCGGCGGAAGCCCGTGCGGTTGCTGCGGGCATGCCGTTCACCTGGATCTCCCGCACCGTCTCCGGCTGCAGACCAGCGACCCAGCCGCTCGTCAGATAATTCGGGAGATTGTCGTTATCGCCTGCGGCAACGCCGTCGAAGCGGATCGCCGTTTCGCCGGGACCGGTCGCCAGCACCGCTTCCACCTTATTGTCGATCCGGAAGTCCGGCGGCACGTCGAAACGGATGCCGAGGCCGCCATGCAGGAAAGTCTGGCCGCGGACGTAGCCCTCCTGCGGGCTGTCGCCATAAAGCAGGCCGTCGATGCCGGCGATGTAATAGTCACGGCCCTTGTCGCCGACGGTGCCTTCCTGGCCGAAATTACGAGCATGGCGGCGGGCGAGATCGACGCGCTGGGTGGAGTTCGGATGGCTCGACAGGAAGTCGAGGCTCTGGTCGCTGTCCGGATCGACCGCCGAATAACGGGCATAGGCCGCCATCGAATCGAGGAAACGCGCCGCCGCATAGGGGTCGTAACCCGCTTCGCCGAGCATCCGGACGCCGATCACGTCGGCCTGCAGTTCCTGCTGGCGCGAGAATGCCGCCAGGCGAAGCTTGCCGCGGGCCAGCGCCTGCTTGCCGGCAAGGTCGCTGGAGAGGACTTCGGCGACGACGCGGCTGGCGATCACTTCCGCCTCTTCGCGGCGCTGGCGTTCGATGCCGTGGTTGGCGGTGACGTGGCCCATCTCGTGGGAAAGCACGGCTGCGACTTCCGATGCGTCATTGGCAAGCGCCAGGAGGCCGCGCGTCACGTAAAGATAACCGCCCGGCAGCGCGAAGGCGTTGATCGCCGGCGAATTCAGGATCGTGATGCGGAAGGACTGGTTGGGGTTTTCCGAAACGGCCGTCAGGGCGCCGGCGATGCGGGCGACCAGCCGCTCGGTCTTGGCGTCGCGATATTCGCCGCCGTAGCTCGCGACGATGCGCGGATGCTCGCGCGCGCCCATCTGCGCCCGCGGATCGTTCTTCTGCACTTCGTCGACGATCTGCGGCGAATCGGAGGGAGAAACATTAGGCGTATAAGCCTGGTCGAAGAGCGATTGGCAGCCGGAAAGGATCGCACCGCTGAACAGCAGGGCGCCCAAGGCCCGCCAACCGGGCAGGGCACGGACAATCGTCCAGACAGCCGGGATCGGTGTGTCGCGCCTCATCGTCCTCGTCTTCCGCACCATCATTCCCAAGGTCTGCCATCCGGCTTGGCAGAGGTCCTCTCGATCCAAGCCGGCTCCTTCTCTATGTCGCTTAGCGATTTTCGGGTCGAATGCACAGATGCTCTTGTTGAAATATGTCTTCCTGGTGCGTTTGCAATGAAAATCCCCGCTGCCTTTCCGCGATGCCATCGCGGCACGTCCAAATTGTGGCGAGTTCCATAACGGTCCGGCCGTCCCCGTCGCCAAACGTGATCACGCAAATAGTGACTTGCAAATTGCAAGTTACTTATGCCACAAGGCTTCGTCTTCCCGGAGAAGGAACCCATGAAACGGACAGGTCCCATCGACACCGGATGCCCGGTGCTGCGCAGTCTCAAACATGTCGGCGAGGTCTGGAGCTTCCTGATCCTGCGCGATGCACTGGGAGGTGCAACACGTTTTGACGAATTCCAGCGCAACCTCGATATCGCCCCGAACATCCTGACCAGCCGGTTGAATTCGCTTGTCGAATCCGGGCTGATGGAACGCTGGCGTTATTCCGAACGGCCGCCGCGGGACGAATATCACCTCACGCAGCTCGGCCGCGACTTCAAGCCCGTGGTGCAGGCGCTGCTTGCCTTCGGCAACCAGCATTTCGCGCCGGAGGGGGAAAGTGTGGTGATCGTCAACAGGGAGACCGGCGAGCAGGCCGAACCGGTGATGATCGACCGCCGCAGCGGCAAGCTGTTGAGCGATCCGGTCTTCACCAGCGCGGCCGGCCCGGCGGCGAGCGAGCGCATCCGCCGCCGTTACCCGTCCATGAACGAGCTAATGCAGCATAGAGAGGCTGATCGATGAGTGCCGTGACCACCGAAGCCGTCGAGGCGACACCTACCTTCGACGACGCCAGCGCGGCGCCGATCAATCCGCGGACCCGGCAGCTGCTGCAGGATCCCATCCTGCCGATGCTGATCCGGCTCGCATGGCCAAATATCCTGATCATGCTCGCCCAGGCATCGACAGGCCTTATCGAAACCTGGTGGATTTCGCATATGGGCACCGCTGCGCTGGCGGGCATGGCCCTGGTCTTTCCGGCCGTGATGCTGATGCAGATGATGTCTGCCGGCGGTTTCGGCGGAGCTATTTCCTCGGCAATCGCCCGCGCGCTCGGTGGCGGCCGGCGTGACGATGCCGACCTGCTTGCCTGGCATGCCGTCGTCGTCAATGTCGCGATCGGGCTGTTGTTTTCGGCGGTCATGCTGGCCTATGGCCGGCCGATCTATCGGGCGCTTGGCGGCGAAGGCGCGGAACTCGAGGCTGCGCTCGTCTATTCCAACGTGGTGTTCGGCGGCATGGTCTTCGTCTGGCTGATGAACGGCCTGGCGAGCGTCGTGCGCGGCACGGGCAACATGCTGTTCCCCGCGCTGGTTACCTGCGTCGGTGCTGCACTCCTCGTGCCGGTATCGCCGCTTCTCATCTTCGGCTTCGGCCCGTTCCAGGGGCTCGGCATTGCCGGTGGCGGTCTGGCACTGGTGCTCTACAGTTTCGGCGGCACCGCGGTGCTTGCCTGGTACATCCTCTCCGGCCGCAATCTCGTTCGCTTCGGCGTCGGCCCGCTTCGCTGGGCGATGTTTCGCGATATCGTCCGCCTCGGCGCTGCCGCGGCGATCAATTCCGTTCTCACCAATGTGACCATCGGCATTGCCACGGCTCTGGTGGCGACCAAGGCCGGTGTCTCTGCCGTCGCCGGTTTCGGTACCGGCGCGAGGCTCGAATATCTGCTGATCCCGGTGATCTTCGGCATCGGCGCGCCGATGGTGGCGCTTGTTGGCACCAACATGGGCGCCGGCCAGAAGGATCGGGCGATGCGCATCGCCTTCACCGGTGCCGCCATTGCCTTCGTCATCACCGAAGTGATCGGCCTGATCGCGGCGATCTTCCCCGTCGCGTGGATTTCGCTGTTCAGCGAGGAGCATGAAGCGATCGATGCGGGAGTCGCCTATCTGCATATCGTCGGGCCGGTTTATGGTTTCTTCGGCGGCGGTCTGGCGCTCTATTTCGCCTCTCAAGGCGCGGGCCAGCTACTCTGGCCGCTTGCCTGTGGTTTTCTGAGACTCGCCATTGCAGGTCTCGGGGGCTGGCTGGCGCTGGAATTTACCGGATCGCTCAACGGTCTGTTCTTTGCGCTGGCGGCCGGGCTGGTAGCCTATGGTGGGATCCTGTTCCTCGCCATCCGCTCCGGTGTCTGGTTCCGCGGAAAGGCTGCCTGATCAGCCGGAAAGAAATCCGGCGAGTGCCGGAATATCGCGCCGGGCGAGGAATTCCTCGGCCGGCGCCTGAAGCAGGATCTGGCCGTGGTCGATGAAGATCGCATGGTCGGCCAATCGGCCGACCTCATCCGGATCGTGGGTGACGATCAGCACCGTATTGCCGGTCTCGCGATGCAGATCGACGAGCAGGCTGGCCATCGAAAGCCTGAGCCCGGGGTCGAGCGCCGCGAACGGCTCGTCCATCAGCAGAACCGGTTTCTTGCGCACCAGAGCCCGTGCGAAGGCGGCCCGCTGCCTTTCGCCGCCGGAAAGCGTCCCCGGCATCCGCTTCTCAAAACCACCCAGCCCGACGCGCTCCAGCGCCTGCGAGATCGCCGTCCGGTCACTACCGGAAAGTCTGAGCGATGGGCTGATGCCCAGGCCGATATTGGTGGCGAGGTCCAGATGGGCGAAGAGATTGTTGTCTTGAAAGACCAGCGATACGGGACGCTCGGAGGGGTGTTTTCCCGTGACGTCCCCGCCCGCGATCAGGATATGGCCACGGTCCGGCGTCTCGAAGCCGGCAACGAGGTTGAGGAAGGTCGATTTGCCGGAGCCGGACGGGCCGGTAATCGCCGTCACGGCGCCGGCTGGCAAAGCACAGTCGAAGCGGAATTCCTTCGTGCCGAGCTTCAGTTCGACCTTGTTCAGCGCGATGCCGTCAGCCATGGCTCGGTTCCCTCCGGCCGGCGGTGCCGACCATCGTCAGCGCCAGGCAGATGATGCCGAGGATGAGCGCCAGCCCGTCCGCGTCATTGGTTCGATAGCTGGATAGCCGGCTATAGACAAGCCAGGGAACGGTGGTGAGATCGCTGGAGCCGAACAGCGCCACCGCGCCGAGATCGCCCAGCGACAGCGCCATGGCGAAGGACAGCGCCGTCAGCAGCGGCCTTGCCAGAACCGGCAGATCGATCCTCCATGCCCGTGAAAAGCCGGACAGGCCGAGGCTTGCCGACAGCCTGTCTGTCCGCTTGCGGTGGGTTTCGACGGCCGGCGCGAGGACGCGCATCACGAAGGGCAGCGCCATCAACATGTTGATGATCGCCACCAGCGCCGGGGCGAAGCGAGCGACATCGCCGAACGGCCGCAGCATCAGGAACCAGCCCGTCCCCAGCACGACCGGCGGAACGAGCAGTACCAGCGAGGACATTCCACCCAAGGACACGGAAAACGCCCTGGCGGTTCCGCCGTGCCTCTTCATGTCTGCAATTGCGCCGCGCCCGGCAATGATAGCCAAGGAGATCAGCACGGCCAGCAGACCGGCGGAAAGCGCGATCGTAAAACTGGTCCAGGCGGCGCGCAGGAATGCAGGGCTGTTGGCGAGGTTCCAGAGATTGGCCTGGACGCCCGCGCCGACGATCGAGGCGAGCGGCAGGATCAGGAATATCGTGGCAAGCAGGATCGCCAGTACATCCCAAAGCCGCGCGGGCAACGTTCGGCCATCGAACCGGCGGGTCGCCCGACCGGCCGTGACGCCAGCGTCGTCAGGGGCTGGAAGCAGCGAAATCGCGATCAGGATCAGCGCCGTCATGCCGATCTGCAGCAGCGACAGCGCTATGGCGCGGGGCGGATCGAAATCGAAACGCAGCGACTGGTAGATCGCCACCTCGAGCGTGGTCGCGGCCGGCCCGCCGCCGAGCACTAGGACGAGCGTGAAACTCGTGGCGCACAGCATGAAGATCAGGCCGGCAATGCCGGGAATGACGCGGCGGGCCGCAGGCCACTCGATGAAACGGAAAACGGAGAAGGGCTTCATCCCGAGGCTGGAGGAGAGCAGCCAATATTCCGCCGGCAGGCGCTCCAGCGCCGCAAGCAGCAGTCTCGCGGCGAGCGGCAGGTTGAAGAACACATGTGCCAGTAATATGCCGGAAAGCCCATAAATGCTGACCGGCTGTTCGAGGCCAAGCTTCAATAGCAGGCTGTTCATTACCCCCTGCCGCCCCCAGATGCCGATCAGGCCGAGCGCGCCGATCAGCACCGGCAGGCCCATCGGCAAGGCCATCAGCCGAATGACCCACACACGGCCCGGAAAGCGGGGGCGGCGTGCAAGCGCGAGTGCGACGGGAAGCGCGAAGGCGACCGACAGCAGCGTCGAAAGAACCGCCTGCAGCAGGGTGAACCGCAGAATTAGCCAGGTATAGGCGGTGAACAGCCGGCTTTGGGTGTTGCCGGCGTCCCAGGAGAGAAGCGCGGCGACTGCGATGCCGACGAAGAAGGCGATTCCGCCAAGGCTCAGCAGCCCCCAGCCTATCCCGCGTCTCCGCTCCGCCCGCGTCTGCATGGGATCAGTTCATGCTCATGGCGGTCAGCCATTCGTCGATCCAGGCCTGCCGGTTCTTGGCCACCTGGTCCGATCCCATCAGGAAGGTATTGGCCGGCTGCACCAGGTTGTTGAATGCGTTGGGGAGTGGCTGGGAGGTCTTGGCGGCCGGCATCATCCAGTTGGTGGTCGGGATGACGTCCTGGAAGGCCGGCGAGACCATGAATTTCAGGAACTGTTTCGCCAGGTCCTTTTCCTTCGCCCCCTTCAGCATGCCGGCAACTTCGATCTGGATGTAATGGCCTTCGGAGAAGGAGGCAGCCTGGTAGCGCTCCGTCTTCTCCTCGACCATGTGATAGGCGGGCGAGGTCGTGTAGGAAAATACCATCGGCACTTCGCCCTTGGTGAACAGGCCATAGGCCTCCGACCAGCCGGGCGTGACGGTCAGCACACGTTTCCTGAGCTTGGCCCAGGCCTCCGGTGCCTGGTCGCCATAGACCGATTTCACCCAGAGCAGCAGGCCGAGGCCCGGTGTCGAGGTGCGCGGATCCTCGATGGCGATCTTCTGCGCCGGGTCGCCTTCCACCAGTTCCTTCAGGCTTTTCGGCGGGTTCTTCATCGCCTGGGTGTCATAGACAACGGCGAAATGGCCGTAGTCGTAAGGGATGAAAGTGTCGTCGCTGTAATTGCCGGGGACCTTGGCCGCCGAAGCGTCGAGCCCGTGCGGCTCGAACAGGCCGGTCGCCTTCGCCTCGGAGATCAGGTTGGTATCGAGGCCGAGCGCCACATCGGCGTCGGTGCCTTTGCCTTCCAGCTTCAGCCGCGTGAGAAGCGCCACGCCATCCGCCACGCCGACGAAATTGAGTTTGCAGGCGCAGGTCTTTTCGAACGCCTCTTTCACCTTGGGACCCGGTCCCCAGTCCGAAATGAAACTCTCATAGGTGTAGACGGTCAGCGTCTTTTCCTGCGCTTCGGCCGGCCCGGAAAGGGAAAGGGCGGCAGCGGCCGCGAATATCGAAAGAATGGTGCTGCGCATCGGCGTCTCCTCTTTTTGTTAACAAGGGGAATAGGCGCTGATGAAGAGCCGTCTAATCCCTCCGCCGGTGTTAACCGGATCAGGTTCCGCGGGTTGGCCAAAGGCCTCTCAGCCGCGTGAAAACACGCGGCACCCCGTTAGAGCGAGATCAGATTTAGCGGTGAGGCGAATGGCTGGCAAGAGGCGCATTCGGCAGGAGCAACGTTGGCTCGGTGGTTCATTGCTCAGTGGTTCTGCGGAAACACTTTCAGTTCACGCGGAACGATCGCCATGCCGCCGAGTCGGTTGGCAACGGCGTAGTCGATCGTCTTCTCGACCACATCGGGCATGACCGGTTTGGTGAGAACGCCGAGCGAGCCCTTGACGCCGGCTTCCACATCGTCCGGATTACCCGTCATGAAGACCACGGTGATGCCGTATTGCTCCGCAAGCTCCCGGCCGATCTCCGGACCGGTCCGGCCGTCCGAAAGATTGACGTCGACCAGCGCGATATCGGCATAGGCGGCGAGCGCCAAGGCGTGTTTGCGGGCATTGGCAAAACCGGCGACTTTCAGGCCCATGGCTTCGATCGTCTCGGCAACATCGAGCGCGATCAGAAACTCGTCTTCGACAATCATAACTCTCTGATTCATCGCCTCAGTGGCCAGCCGACGACGCGTAACATTTGTCAGCATTGGATGTCCCCATTCGGTTGATCGGTTCCTGGCAGGCCGATGCGTCCCCGGGACATTTCGACCACTACTCACACCCAGAACGCCCCTGGACCTCATATGTTCCGCTCCGCGACAAATATTTTTTCAGCTAACTATTTGTTAAGCTTAACAAATCGCAAATTAGCCTTCGATTTCCTCACGCAGCATTTCGAGTTCCAGCCATTCTTCTTCCATTTTGCTGATGCTTTGGCGCAGCTTTTCCATCTCCGCGGCCAGATTGTTGAAGGCGGCGGGATCCTTGGTGAAGAGGTTGGGGTCGGCCATTTTCTTCTCGCGGGCGGCGATCTCGGCTTCGGCTTTGGCCATTTCCTTCGGCAGGTTCTCGAGCGCGAATTTCTGCTTGAAGGAAAGCTTGCCTTTGCCCTTGGGGGTGCCGGAAACCGGTGCCGCAGCGTCGGTTTTTGCCCTGTCGGCTTTTTCCGTGCGGCGCCGTTCCTCCAGCGCGCCCTTGCGCTGTGCCAGCATATCCGTGTAGCCGCCGGCATATTCGATCCAGCGGCCGTCCGGTGCATCCGGGTTGGCGGGGGCGATGGTCGAGGTCACGGTGCGGTCGAGAAAATCGCGGTCGTGGCTGACGAGGATGACGGTGCCGGTATAGCCGGCGACGATTTCCTGCAGCAGGTCCAGCGTCTCGATGTCGAGGTCGTTGGTCGGTTCGTCCAATATCAGGAGGTTGGACGGCCGGGCCATGATGCGGGCGAGCATCAGCCGGGCGCGCTCGCCGCCGGACAGGTTCTTGATCGGTGTCCTGATCTGCTCCGGCTGGAACAGGAAATCCTTCATGTAGCCTGCGACATGCCGCTGTTCGCCGTTGACCAGCAGCGTTTCGCCGCGTCCATCCGTCAGATAGTGGGACAGCGTGTCCTCGGGGTCCAGGTCCTCGCGCTTCTGGTCGAGCGTGGCGATTTCCAGGTTGGTGCCGAGCTTGACGGTGCCGGTGTCGGGCGCCAGCTGGCCGGTCAGCATCTTCAGAAGCGTGGTCTTGCCGGCACCGTTCGGGCCGACGAGACCGATGCAGTCGCCGCGATGCACGCGGATCGAGAACGGCGCGACGATGATCCGCTCGTCGTAGCTCTTGGTGATGTTTTCGGCCTCGATGACCAGCTTGCCGGATTCACGGCCTTCGCTGACGCTCGCCTGCACCGTGCCCTGCGGTCCCTTGTGGCCGCGGTAATTGCCGCGCATCGTCTGCAGCTCGCCGAGGCGGCGCATGTTGCGCTTGCGGCGCGCCGTCACGCCGTAGCGCAGCCAGTGCTCCTCGCGCTCGATCGCCTTGCCGAGCTTGTGCTGTTCCAGCTCTTCCGCCTCCAGCACCTCGTCGCGCCACGCTTCGAACTCGCCGAAACCGCGGTTGAGGCGTCGCGACGTGCCGCGATCGAGCCAGACGGTGGCATTCGAGACCTTTTCGAGGAAGCGCCTGTCGTGCGAGATCACCACGAGCGCGCTTCTCGTCTTGCGCAGCTCCTCTTCCAGCCATTCGATGGTCGGCAGGTCGAGATGGTTGGTCGGCTCGTCGAGCATCAGGATGTCCGGTTCGGGCGCCATGACGCGGGCAAGTGCTGCGCGTCGGGATTCTCCGCCGGAGAGCGTGTTCGGGTGTTCCTGGCCGGTGAGGCCCAGATGTTCGAGCAGATAGGTGACGCGATAGGGATCGTCGCCCGGGCCGAGGCCTGCTTCGGCATAGGCCTGTACCGTCGAATAATCGGCGAAATCCGGCGCCTGTTCGAGATAGCGGATGGTCGAGGACGGATGGCGGAACACCTCGCCCGACTGGGGCTCGACCATGCCGGCGGCGATCTTCATCAGCGTCGATTTGCCGGAACCGTTGCGGCCGACGAGGCAGATGCGGTCGCCCGGCTCCACCTGCATGCCGGCGCCGGCGAGAAGCGGCGCGCCGCCGAAGCTCAGGAAAATATCGTCAAGTTTCAGAATTGGGGGCGCCAACAGTCAGGCTCCTGTAAAGTCGTGGGGGCGGGCGAGGATCATCGCCTTGCCTTTCCTCAAATGGAATTCCACCCGGCCTTCTGCAACGTTCGAGACGGTGCGCGAGGAGCCGAAGGGGAGTGAGAAGTTGTCGAGCGGATAACGTGCGCCGATGATATCGAGCCCCTCCAGGTCGGAAAAGCCGATGACCGAAAACAGCGAACCCTTGGGCAGGTCCAGTGTCCTTATGCCCGGCAGCAGCGGCACGGCCTCCTCGTCGCCCGACGTCAGCAGGATGTCGAGGTCGCGTTCGGCCAGGCTCATGGCGTGAAAGAGATGCTGAAGCGCGTGGTCGCTGCGCTCGCCGCCGAGCGCGCCGGCAAGGATCAGCCCTGTCGCGCCGCGTTCGATGGCTTCGGCCGTCGCGATCTCGCCGTCAGTCTCGTTCTTGGCCGGCGGAAAGGCCTGCCGTTCGACCTGCGGGAACTGCGCGATCAGCGCGGCGTCGGAGGAATCGAAATCGCCGACCCAGAGTTCCGGCTTCACGCCGAGCGCTGCCGCATGGCGCATGCCGCTATCGGCCGCGATGAAGCGGCTGCCGGCGATCGTGTCCCGCAGGCGGTCGGTGACGCGCAAGTTGCCGCCGAGCAGAATGGTGAAGGTCGAATGGGTCATGCGCATTGCCCATAGCGCAAAGCCGGTGGAAAGGGAAAGCTGTTGCGCCGTCACGGGTGAGCTTTTAGTTTGCGGCGCGTTTTACCGATCAGGATCACGAGATGCAGTTTCAGGGTACAGCGGACTATATTGCCGACAAGGATCTGATGGTGGCGGTCAACGCTGCGATCCGGCTCGAACGTCCGCTGCTGGTGAAAGGCGAGCCCGGCACCGGCAAGACCGAGCTTGCGCGGCAGATGGCCGCCGCCCTCGGGCTCGATCTGATCGAGTGGAACATCAAGTCCACCACCAAGGCACAGCAGGGGCTCTACGAATACGACGCCGTCTCGCGGCTGCGCGACAGCCAGCTCGGCGACGAACGCGTCCACGACGTGGCCAACTATATCCGCCGCGGCAAGCTGTGGCAGGCCTTTGCCTCCGAGAGGAAGCTCGTCCTGTTGATCGACGAGATCGACAAGGCCGATATCGAGTTCCCGAACGACCTGCTGCAGGAACTCGATCGCATGGAATTTCATGTCTACGAGACCGGCGAGATGGTGCGCGCCAAGGTCCGGCCGATCGTCATCATTACCTCCAACAACGAGAAGGAACTGCCGGACGCCTTCCTGCGCCGCTGTTTCTTCCACTATATCCGCTTCCCTGACGTGGATACGCTCGCCCGCATCGTCGAGGTCCATTATCCCGGTATCAAGCAGGCGCTGGTGCGCAACGCGCTGACGCAGTTCTACGAGATCCGCGAGATGCCGGGGCTGAAGAAGAAGCCCTCGACCTCCGAAGCGCTCGACTGGATCCGGCTGCTGGTCTCGGACGATGTCGATCCGTCGGACCTGCGTGGCGACGTCAAGACCGCGCTGCCGAAGCTGCATGGCGCTCTCCTCAAGAACGAGCAGGACGTGCATCTCTTCGAGCGGATGGCCTTCCTGGCGCGGCGGGAGCGCTGAGCGGAAGATTATGCTCCCATTGACGCCGGTCGTAGCAAGGCGTATTTGAGCTTTCGAGAATTCGTGGTGATTTGGCCGGCCGGCTTGCAGCCACGTTAAAAAAGTCGCTAAAGGGCCGCGAGAAGATGTCTTCCCACGGACCGGTCGCGATTTATTTTGCCGCCGGTTTTATTTTTGTTGGGTTGAGACATGCCGATCAAAATTCCCGATACGCTGCCCGCATTCACTACGCTCGTTTCCGAAGGCGTGCGGGTGCTGACCGAAACCATGGCTGTACGCCAGGACATTCGTCCGCTGCAGATCGGGCTCCTCAATCTCATGCCGAACAAGATCAAGACCGAGCTGCAGATGGCGCGCCTCGTCGGCGCCTCGCCCCTGCAGGTCGAGTTCTCGCTGATCCGCGTCGGCGGCCACAAGGCCAAGAACACCTCGGAAGATCACCTCCTGTCCTTCTACGAGACCTGGGAAGAGGTGAAACACCGCAAGTTCGACGGTTTCATCATCACAGGCGCGCCGATCGAGACGCTTCCCTTCGAGGACGTCACCTATTGGGACGAGATGAGACAAATCCTCGACTGGACGGCGACCAACGTACATTCGACCATGAATGTCTGCTGGGGCGCGATGGCGGCGATCTACCATTTCCATGGTGTGCCGAAATACGAGCTCAAGGAAAAAGCGTTCGGCGTCTATCGCCACCGCAACCTGGTGCCGTCCTCGATCTATCTCAACGGCTTTTCGGACGATTTCCAGGTTCCGGTGTCGCGCTGGACGGAAGTCCGCCGCGCCGACATCGAGAAGAACCCGGACCTCGAAATCCTGATGGAATCCGAGGAAATGGGCATCTGCCTGGTGCATGAGAAAGCCGGCAAGCGGCTCTACATGTTCAACCATGTGGAATACGATTCGACCTCGCTGGCCGACGAATATTTCAGGGACGTCAATGCCGGCGTGCCGATCAAGATGCCGCATAACTACTTCCCGCATAACGACGATACGCTGACGCCCTTGAACCGTTGGCGCAGCCATGCACATCTTCTGTTCGGCAACTGGATCAACGAGATCTACCAGACGACCCCTTACGACCTGGAGAAGATCGGTACCGAATAGGTTTCGACGCGATGTTCATTCCCTTCTTCCTTCACCTCAAGGAAGCGAAGATCCCGGTGACGCTCCGGGAGTTCCTCGACCTTCTCGAAGGCATGGAGGAAGGGATCGCGGATTTCGATGTGGAGGCCTTCTACTTTCTCGCCCGCACCGCGCTGGTGAAGGACGAGCGGCATATCGACAAGTTCGACCGGGTCTTTTCGTCCTTTTTCCGCGGGCTCGAGGCGGTCTCCGGGGAGCCTGGCCTGGACGTCGCCAATATTCCCGAAGAATGGCTGCGCAGGCTCACCGAGAAACATCTGACCGACGATGAGAAGAAGCTCGTCGAATCGCTCGGCGGTTTCGAGAAGCTGATGGAGACCTTGCGCCAGCGGCTGGAGGAGCAGAAGGGCCGGCATCAGGGCGGCTCGAAATGGATCGGCACCGGCGGCACGTCACCTTTCGGTGCCTACGGCTATAATCCGGAAGGTGTGCGGATCGGCCAGGACCAGTCCCGCCATCGCCGGGCGGTAAAAGTGTGGGACAAGCGGGAGTTTGCCGATTTCGACGACAAGGTGGAGCTCGGCACCCGCAACATCAAGCTGGCGCTGAAGCGGCTGCGCCGCTGGGTGCGGGAGGGGGCGGTCGAGGAACTCGACCTGGCCGGCACGATCCGCTCCACCGCCGAACACGGTTATCTCGACGTTCAGACCCGGCCCGAACGGCGCAACGCCGTGAAGCTGCTGATGTTCTTCGATGTCGGCGGCTCGATGGACGACCATATCCGGGTAGTCGAGGAGCTGTTCTCGGCAGCCCGCGCCGAGTTCAAGCATATGGAGCATTTCTACTTCCACAACTGCCTCTATGAAGGCGTGTGGAAGGAGAACGGCCGCCGATCCGACCGGACGCCGACGCTCGACCTGATCCGCAGCTATGGCGCCGACTACAAGGTGATCTTCGTCGGAGATGCCTCGATGAGCCCCTATGAGATCACCCATGCGGGCGGCTCCGTGGAGCACTGGAACCAGGAGCCGGGCGAGGCCTGGATAAGGCGCGTCACCGAGCATTTCCACCGCTGCGTCTGGCTCAACCCGGTGCCGCAGGACCATTGGAGCCATACGACCTCGATCGGCTTCATGCGGCAGCTGATGACCGAGCGGATGTTCCCGCTGACGCTCGGTGGACTGGAACAGGCGACGCGTGCGCTCACGCGCTAAAGCCTTTTTTCTTCTCCGCGGCGTTGCGGGTCGCCGCCAAATCGCGCAGGTTGCCGCAAACATATCGGTGGAGGAGCAATCTCATGGCGGACCAGAATTTCGAAGTTTTCGGCACCACGGAAAAGGGCGAAACCGTCTATCGTGTCAGGATCTCCGGCGGCGGGCTCACTGCGAGCGTCATCACCTGGGGCGCGGTGATCCAGGACCTCAGGCTCGACGACCACCAGCCGCCGCTCGTGCTCGGCTTCGAACAGTTTGACGATTACCTGAACCATTCTCCCTATTTCGGCGCGACGCCCGGCCGTTCGTCCAACCGTATCGGCGGTGGTCGTTTCACGCTGGACGGAAAGCAATATCAGCTGGAACTGAACGAGCGGGGCGTGACCCATCTCCATGGCGGTTCGGACGGCATCGGCCGCAGCAACTGGACGATCGTCGAACATGCTGCCGACAAGGTGGTGCTGAGGATCACCGATCCCGACGGCCGTGCCGGCTATCCGGGAGACTGCACGGTCACGGCGACCTACCACCTCAAGAGCGACGGCGTTCTTTCCGTCGTCTACCAATCCACCACGGATCAGCCGACGCTCGCCAATATCTGCCAGCATACCTATTTCAATCTCGACGGTCGCGAGGACGCACTCGATCACGACATCATGATCGCCGCCGACCATGTGCTCGTCTTTGACGACAAGCAGGTGCCGACCGGCGAGCTGATGGCGGTCGCAGGCACGCCCTTTGACCTGCGCGACATGGGGCCGATGAAACGGTTCGACGGCGATGCCCAGGTCCTGTTCGATCACAATTTCTGCCTGTCGCCGGAACGTACGGCCAAGCGTTCCGTGGCTTTGGCGCGCAGCATCCATTCCGGCGTGTCGCTGGAAGTTCGCACCACCGAGCCGGGCGTGCAGCTTTATGCCGCCTTCAAGCTGCAGCAGATACCCGCAGAGGGTCTCGATGGCCGCCACTATGGTCCGTTCGCCGGGTTCTGCCTCGAAACCCAGGTCTGGCCGGACGCCATCAACCATGCCGATTTCCCAAATGCCGTGCTGCGCCCGGGCGAGGTATTGCTGCAGGAAACCGACTATGTCTTTTCAAAGCAATGATCGCCGCCGGCCTCGTCCGGGTCGGGATTATCTGCGGCTGAGCAAATAACCCTGATCATACAGGCCCGGCTTGCTTCGGTGTTCATGTAAAATTGGTAAGCTGCGGATTCCATTTGCAATTCTATCGTTGCGCAAGGTTCCCGAAGCCAAGTTACCGCTGCCCGTTTTACATTGTGGAACGCAGTTGGATTTTGATATTAGCTAAATTTCAACTGATTTCGGCATAGTTTTCTTCAGGATTGGCATGGCCGCCCGCCGGGCGGCTGCCCTCCGCCTCCGCGGAGCACATTCGAGGGACATATGAACGAGATCAGCATCAGGAAGCCACTGTCGAGAAGGCTTACCTTCTTCGGTTTTGCAGCCGTGCTTTTCGCGAGCGTGGTGATCGGCGGGCTTGCCTGGGAACGGCAGTCGAGCATGACCGAGCAGGCGCTGCAGACGGAGCTCGACAGCGATCTCGCGGTCATCCAGGACGACATGGCGGCCCAGGGGCGTGCCGCATCCGCGCTGGCGCTGACGATCGCGTCCCTGCCGGAAACCTCCCCGCTCATCCTTGCCAACGATCGGCAGGGCCTGCTCTCGCGCTACTCCAACATGAAGACCGTGAAGGAGGCGAGCGGCCTTGAAATGATCACCTTCGTCACGGCGGCGGCCGATGTCGTTGCCCGCGTTCACGATCCGGATGTCTTTGGCGACAACGTTAAGGCGCGCCGCAAGATGGTCGCAACCTCTCTCGGCGACAAGAAACTGGTTGTCGGCATCGAGACCGGCCGCACTGCGGTCAGCCTGTTCGCAACCGCGCCGGTCGTCACGGACGGCAAGGTCATCGGTGTCGTGGACGTCGGGCTGAAGCTCGTCGATGCCTATTTCTCCCGGCTGACCAAAGAAGTGAACGCCCATGTCACCCTCTATACCAAGGGTGCCGACAAGTTCGACAAACAAGCCTCCACCCATGGCGGCAATCCGATCCTGACGGCGCCGGAGCTGCAGGAGGCCTATGACAAGGGCGCCGTGCGACGCTACGTGGACATCGGCGACAAGCATTATGCCGTCGAGGCGGTGCCGCTCCTCGACTTCTCGGGAACCAAGGTCGGCGTTCTCGAAATCGCATCGGATATCACGCCGCTGGTCGCTGCCAGCGAAACCGCATTGTGGATGACCGCGCTCGGCACCGTCGTCGTTTCGATCCTGTCGCTGATCGGATTCCTCGTGTTTGCCCGGTCGCTCGGCGGCACCGTCCGGCGCCTGACCGTGACGATGACGAAACTTGCCGCCGGCGATCTCAGCGCCGGTGTGAGCGGCCAGGAACGCCAGGACGAACTCGGTGCGATGGCAAGGGCCGTCCAGGTCTTCAAGGCGTCAGCCGAAGAGAATATCCGGCTCGAACAGCAGGCATCGGAGGCCCGCGAGGCGCAGGAACACCAGCGTCAGCGCCAGTCGGCGATCGACAATGCCAAGGGCGAGGACCTGCGCGCCTTCGTGCATGCGATCGAGGAAGGCTTCAACCGGCTTGCCGGCGGCGATCTGACAGTCCGTATGGACCGTGCCGTCGCGGCGGAGTTCGAGCCGATCCGCGCCAAGTTCAACAGTTCGGTCGGCAATCTCGAAGAGGCGATCGGCTCGGTCGTCGGAGCCGTCGGCACGATCCGCGCCGGCCTGCAGGAAATCTCGATTGCCTCCAACGACCTTGCCAAGCGTACCGAACAACAGGCCGCCAGCCTCGAAGAGACCGTCGCCGCTCTCGGCCAGGTGACGTCGGCTGTCAACGACAGCGCCAGCGGCGCAAGCCGCGCCCAGGGCGTCGCATCGCTTGCCCAGCAGAAGGCCCAGCGCGGCGGCGAGATCGTCGCCAGTGCGGTCGCTGCCATGGCGGCGATCGAAGGCTCCGCCGAGCAGATCAACCGCATTATCGGCGTGATCGACGACATCGCCTTCCAGACCAACCTTCTGGCGCTCAATGCAGGCGTCGAAGCCGCCCGTGCTGGCGAAGCCGGCCGCGGGTTCGCGGTCGTCGCCCAGGAAGTCCGTGGGCTCGCCCAGCGCTCGGCCGATGCCGCCAAGGAAATCAAGGCCTTGATCTCCACCTCGTCCGCCCAGGTCAAGCAGGGCGTCGAGCTCGTCACCGCTTCCGGAAAATCGCTCGACGACATCGTCGGCGAAGTCGCGCAGATGAGCACGTTCGTCAACACGATCACCTCGAGCACCAGCGAACAGGCGATGAGCCTGCGCGAAGTGGCGGCTTCCGCCGACCAGATGGACAAGGTGACCCAGCAGAACGCCGCGATGGTGGAAGAAACTACCGCTGCCGCCCAGAGCCTGACGCAGGAAACCGACAGCCTCGCCGACATGATGGCCCGCTTCAAGACGACGGCGGGGACGCCCTCCCAAAGCTATGCTTCCGGCGGTTATCGCTCGCGCGCAGCCTGATCGGGCTTTTCCGAATTGACGACGCCGTCGGCCCGAAAGCCGGCGGCGTTTGCCGTTTTCCAGTTATATCGGCTGGATCATGCGGCGCAGTTCGCCTTCCAGCAGCGCCATGTTCACCGGTTTCCGGATGGTCGTCCGGTTTCTGAAACTGTGGTGATCGTCGAGCTGCTCATATCCGGTGCAGAACAGGAAGGGCACGCCATGGGTCTGCAGCCATTCCGCAAATGGGTAGACGGGTTTTCCCCCGAGATTGACATCGAGGACGGCGATGTCGGGAAGTTGCGCGCCGTCGACCAGGCGCATGGCTTCATCGGCAGTTGCCGCCGGTCCGACGACTTCCCAGCCGCGCGACTCAAGTTCGCTGCAGAGCTCCATGGCGATAAGGGTCTCGTCCTCGACGACAAGTATCCTGCCCGCCGAGCCGGGTTCCGATGACCTCGGCGCGACCTCATCGCCGGGGACCACGCCGGCTGAAATGTCGGGCCGATAGACAGATCGGGGCAGCGTCGCGATCAGGCGCATGCCGGTTGCGGGCCAACTTATATCGAGTTCGCCCGCCAATTGACGGGTGGCGACTTCCCTCACCAAGGTGGAGCCGAAACCCCTGGATTCCGGCTTCTGCACCGCCGGCCCGCCGGTCTCGGCCCAGCGGAGCTCCAGTTCCAGGGAGGGCAGGATGCGCCAGGAGACATCGACGCGCCCTTCCGTGACCGACAATGCCCCGTATTTGACGGCGTTGGTAGCAAGCTCGTGGATGAGGAGGCTGACCGGCTGCACGGCATTGGGGGTGAGAGTGACTGAAGGCCCGCCAATCATCAGCTGGTTGACGCTCTGGTAGGCCCGGGTTTCCTCGGTGAGGACGGCTGCGAAATCTCCGCCCTCCCACCGGTTCTGAGCGAGCAGCGAATGGGCGCGGCTCAGCGCGGAAACTCGGCCCCGAACTGCAACGATGAAAGCCTCTTTGGTTTCGGCACGGGTGAGGGAGACCAGGGCCTGCACCACCGCCAGGGCGTTCTTGGCCCGGTGATCGACCTCGCGGGCCAGCAACTGGCGGGAATCCTCGTTGGCCTTGCGTTCGGTGATGTCGCGCAAGATGACCGTTGCCAGCTTTCCGTCGCCGATCTGTACCTGCGAGATCGATGCCTCGACAGGGAATTCCTCGCCATTGGCGCGCAGGCCGCTGATCGCCCCCAATGCACCCATCCGGCGGTTTGTAACGCCGGTCTCCTTGAAGAGGCGGATATGTGCGGCATGCCCATGCCGAAACCGCTCGGGGATGAAGCGTTCGATCGGCGAGCCGATCGCATCCTCACCCGCGATGCCGAACATGCGCTCGGCGGCCGGGTTGAACAGCACGATTCGCTGGCCTTCATCGACGGTAATCAGCGCGTCCATCGCCGATTCCACAATCCCTTCCATGCGTCGCCGGCTTTCCAGCAGAGCATCCTCGGCGGCCTTTCGCTCGGTGATGTCGCGCAGGATGACGGTGGCCAGCCGTTCGCCGCCGATCTCCACCTGCGAAATCGACGCCTCGATCGGAAATTCCTGGCCGTCGGCGCGCAAGCCGCTGATGGCACCCAGCGATCCCATCTGGCGGGTGGTCACGCCGGTTTCGGTGAAACGATGAATGTGCGCCGCGTGGGTCGGGCGATGGCGTTCCGGCATGAAACGGGAGATGTGCTGGCCAAGCGCCTCGTTGGCCGGCAGGCCGAACATGCGCTCTGCCGCCGGGTTGAATAGGATCACCCGTTGCTCGTCATCAATGGTGATGATCCCGTCCATTGCGGAGGCGACGATGCCCTCGAGCCGTTGCATGGTCTCAACGGCGGTTTTCTGACTCAGCTTTTGGTGGTGCGGGCGAGATTCCATGACGGCACATCTCCAGTTCAACCCCCGAATCACCGGTGCGAATTGCGCGGGTGGTTGCAACCAGTATGGCATCTCCCGCATTTGGTGAATATGCGGAAGTTGTCAAATTCATGGGGAGAGGTGGCGGAATGGAAGCCGCTTTGCATGGGCGCAGAGGGCGAAGCTGTCTCTCAGGCTCGTCGTGAGCCAGGTCGGCTTCGTAAGATCTTGAAGAGGAGATTTGGAGCGGGCGAAGGGATTCGAACCCTCGACCCCAACCTTGGCAAGGTTGTGCTCTACCACTGAGCTACACCCGCTCATCAATCCACCGGTCCGTGGTAGTGAAGCTTGACCGTGGCGTCGTGGCTCGTTGCCGGCGACGGGCGCTATATGGCCCAGTCCTTTTTCAAATGCAACAGGGAAATGACGATTGGCGCCAAGAAAAATCGCGATCCCGCCAAAGCCCCTACAAACCGCCGGTTCCGGCTGGAACCGGCGGTTGCTTCATTCTCAGGAGGCCGGACAGGCCGCTCCGGATTTCACCCACGCGCTGATCAGCTCGCCGAATTCGGCCTGCGTGCCCGGCACCGGTTCGCGTCCGGCACCCGGGTTCCAGCCCCAGCCGACCAGTTCGTCATGCGCCATGTGCTCGACGATCTGATCCATGGTCTTGCCGCCGTTGCGGGCCGGGTCCTTGATCTGCTGGCAGATCTGGCCGAGCGATTTGCCGACCCAGGCCATTTCGATCGGCGCGAGATGCCAGGCGGGATTGCCCGGAATGCTCTTGATCGTGTCGGCCTGGCCGACAACGGGCGTGTTTTCCGCGCTGTGGCAGGTGGTGCACTGCATGCCGGGCAGGCCCATGCCGCCGTCGCCGCGGACGACCGGCGGCTGGTGCGGGTGCATGTTGATGCCCTGCAGCGGCCGGTCGGTCGCCGGGTGACAGTTGACGCAGCGCGGGTGCTGAATGACCTTGCCTGCCTCCTGGAAGAGCGCCACGGAGCGTTCACGCTGGTTGGCGATCGACTGGAAGGAGGCGGCGGGCTTCAGCGTCTTGGCGTCTGTCTTGGCATCCCGGGCGACCGAGGTGGGCGACAGCAGCGTGCCGGCACCCACGAAAAGACAGAGGGTAGCGACGCCGGTGATAGCGAGTTTCCAATTCATCGGGGTTTGATCCTCAGGACGAAACGATGTTGACGATAGGCAGCTGCCGGACCGGCGCTCCCGTCAGGCGACGCCAGGCATTGGCAACCGCCGGACCGACAGGCGGCACGCCAGGTTCGCCGACGCCACTCGGCTTTTCGCTCGACTTGATGATCTCCACCGCCACGTCCGGCATCTCGTTGATGCGGATGGAGCGATAGTCGTGGAAGTTCGACTGCACGATCTTGCCGCCCTTGGCCAACGTCACCGCGTCGAAGAGAACCGCGCCGAGGCCGTAGCCGATGCCGCCTTCCATCTGCGCCTTGATGACGTTCGGATTGACGGCGACGCCGCAATCGACCGCACACCAGACCTTGTGGACACGCGGCGCGCCCTCCGGCCCGATTGAGACTTCGACGATCTGGCCGACGAAGCTGCCGAAGCTCTCGACCACCGCAACGCCGCGGGCGCGGCCTTCCGGAGCCGGCGAGCCCCAGTTCGCCATTTCAGCAGCCTTCCTCAGCACGCCTGCATGACGCGGCTTTTCGCCAAGCAGCGCAAGCCGTCCCTCGACCGGATCCTTGCCGATCTTCTGGAACAGTTCGTCGACGAAGGTTTCCACTGCAAAGCCGGTATGGGTGTGGCCGACCGATCGCCACCAGAGCGGCGGGATAGAGAGCAGGACGTTGTGGGCGCTGACCTTCAGGTTCGGGATCGTGTAGGGCAGGTTCGAAGCGCCTTCGACGGAGGTCTCGTCGAGATCCGCCTTGCCCATGATCGACTGGCCGACGATCACCTGTTCCCAGGCGGTGATCTGGCCCTGCGCATTGATGGCGCCACGCATCCGGTGGGCATACATCGGGCGATAGAAGCCGCCGCGAATGTCGTCCTCGCGGGTCCACATGTGCTTCAGGGGGCGGCTGCGATCGGTTGCCGCATAGACGGCTGCCGCTTCCTGTATGTAGGGCGAGCCGAATTGCGCCTTGCGGCCGAAGCTGCCGCCGGCGAGCTGGGTGTTCACCCTGACCTTCGCCTCGTCGAGACCGAGGACCTTGGCGGCGACCTCCTGGTCCATGCCCGGGAACTGGGCGCCGTTATAGATATCGATCGATCCGTCCTGCGCCTTGATGAAGACTGCGTCGAGCGGCTCCATCGGCGCGTGCGCCAGGAAGGGGAAGACGATCTCGGCTTCCACCGTCTGCAGGCCGGGGCCCTTGAAGGCGTCGTCGACATTGCCGTTGTTGGTCGCTTCCAGCCCTTTCTCGCCGAAGAGCTTCCGGTAATCGGCGGAAAGTTCCTCCGAGGAGCGGGTCTCGGCCTTGGAGAGATCCCATTCGATGCTCAGCGCATCGCGGCCCTTGAGCGCCGCGAACGTGTTGTCCGCATAAACGGCAATGCCCGACGGCACCTGCTTCACGTCAACCACGCCCTGCACCTTGCGGGCTTCGGCATCGTCGAAGCTCTTCACCGTCGCGCCGAAATGCTCCGGATGGGCGACGACGGCGATCAGCAGGTTGTCCGGCGTGATGTCGAGCGTAAAGATCGCCGTGCCGTTGGTCTTGCCGTGGGTGTCGAGCTTCGGCAGGTCGGTGCCGATCAGCACGAAATCCTTGGGGTCTTTGAGTTTCGGCTCGGCGGGCGGCGTCTGGCGGGTCGCCTTTTCGGCAAATGCGCCGAAACCGCTCTCCTTGCTGGAGGCGGCGTGCCTGATGCGGCCTTTCTGGACCGTGATCTCGGAGGCCGGCACCTTCCAGTCTTCGGCGGCGGCCGCGACCAGCATCGCCCGCGCGGTGGCGCCTGCCTTGCGCATCTGCTCGTAGGAATTGGCAATCGCGCTCGAACCGCCGGTTCCCTGCAGGCCGAAACTCAGGTTGGCATAGACCTTGTTGTCGGTCGGCGAGTGGACGGCGCGCATCTGGCTCCAGTCGGCATCGAGTTCTTCCGCCACCAGCGTGGCAAGACCGGTGAACGGACCCTGGCCGAATTCGATGTGCTTGGAAAGCACGGTCACGGTGTCGTCGGTGCCGATCTTGACGAAGGCGTTCATCGGCGCAAGCGCCGGATCGCCGCCGGCGTGCACGCCGGTTTGGGCAGCGGAGAGCATTTTCGGCGCGATCGCGACGCCGATGACGAGGCCGGAGCCGGCGAGGAAGGCGCGGCGGGTGGTGTTGATGTCCTGGATGGTCATTGCTCAGCCCTCCATCGAATTGGCGGCGTTGTGGATTGCCGCGCGGATGCGATGGTAGGTGGCGCATCGACAGATATTGCCGGTCATCGCGCCGTCGATATCGGCATCCGTCGGCTTCGGCACCATCTGCAGCAGGGCGACTGCCGACATGACCTGTCCGGACTGGCAGTAACCGCATTGGGGCACATCGAGGCCCGCCCAGGCCGTCTTCACCGCATCGGCTTCCTTGCCGGAAACACCTTCGATGGTGACCACGTCCGAACCTTCGATCGTCGCGATCGGGGTCACGCAGGAGCGGCGCGGCATGCCGTCAAGATGCACTGTACAAGCGCCGCACTGGGCGACGCCGCAGCCGTATTTGGTGCCAGTGAGTTTTTCGAAATCGCGGATGACCCAGAGAAGTGGGGTGTCGGGGTCGCCGTCGAACGTTCTTTCCTGTCCGTTGAGCGTGAAGGTGACCATGAGGCAGACCTTTCAGTTAAGAAGCCGGGCGCTGCGCCGGCCTTGGAGATTGAGCGGCGAATATCGGCGGGGGCCGGTATCGAGGGGCGCGAAACACTGCGCGAAAAAACCTGAGTGAACTGGAGTAGTTATTATTTATCAATTGGCTACCGGCCGCCGATCGAATGCCGCAGACCGGTTCTCCACGTGTGATTAGATGGTCGGCCGTCAGACCAGGTCAAGCGCCTCACGAGATCGTGTGCACCTGCCTTGGCCGGCCCAACCATTCCGGTTATAGTCCGCCCGCCCGCCAACAGAGCCAATTCCATCAGCATGACAGAGACAAAGCCGAAAACCGCCGAGGATCTTTTCCGTTTCCTCGACAGCCTGAATATTCCCCATTCGACCAAGACGCACCCGCCGGTTTTCACCGTGGCTGAATCCGAAAGCCTGCGTGACGAGATCCCCGGAGGCCATACCAAGAACCTGTTCGTGAAGGACAAGAAGGACCAGTATTTCGTCCTGACGGTCGAGGAGCGCGCGACGGTCGACCTGAAGACCGTGCACAAGGTGATCGGAGCGTCGAGCCGCGTCTCGTTCGGCCGGCCCGAAATGCTTCTGGAATATCTCGGCGTGGTTCCCGGTTCGGTGACGGTATTCGGCGCGTTCAACGATACGGGCCGAAATGTTACCTTCGTGCTCGACGAAGACCTGCTGAAGCACGACATCATCAATGGCCATCCGCTGTCGAACGATGCCACGACCTCCATTGCCAGCAGCGATCTCATCCGCTTTCTGGAGGCGACCGGCCACGCGCCGCTTGTCTTGAAAGTGACAGACTGACATACGATCTTTGCAGCCTATATGGCAAAGATGCGAAAGCGTTCCCGGGAGAACATTCATGAGCGGCAGCAATAACCCCTATGGCGGTTCCTACGGCGGGCAGATGACTGCTTCGGCAAGCTTTGGCGCGACGCCGGCCGCATCTGGTCCTGCCGGGGTCTACGTATCCGACACCAGCACCGCCGGCTTCACCAAGGACGTGCTGGAAGAATCGCGCCGCCAGCCGGTTCTCGTCGATTTCTGGGCGCCCTGGTGCGGCCCCTGCAAGCAGCTGACGCCGGTGCTCGAAAAGGTCGTCAACGAAGGCCAGGGCCGGGTCAAGCTCGTCAAGATGAATATCGACGATCACCCGTCGATCCCGGGCCAGCTCGGCATCCAGTCGATCCCGGCCGTCATCGCCTTCGTCGACGGCCGTCCGGTCGACGGTTTCATGGGCGCGGTGCCGGAAAGCCAGGTTCGCCAGTTCATCGACAAGCTCGCAGGACCTCCGGGCGCCGACCAGGCTGCCGAGATCGAAGCGGCTCTCGCCGAGGCAGAGACCCTGCTTGCCGGCGGCGAAATCCAGGAAGCCGCCCAGCTTTACGGGGCCGTCCTGCAGGCCGACCCGGAAAATGCCAAGGCCGCCGCCGGAATGATGCAGTGCCTGATCGCCATGGGCGAGACGGCGCGTGCCAGCCAGATGCTCGCCTCCCTGCCGGAAGAGCTTGCCAAGGAACCGGCGATCCAGGCGGTTGCCAAGAAGCTCGAGCAGATCGACGAAGCCCGCAAGCTTGGCGATCCCGTGGCTCTCGAGCACCAGCTCGATGCCAACCCGGACGACCACGACGCCCGCCTGAAGCTCGCCAAGATCCTCAATGTCCAGGGCGAACGCGACAAGGCTGCGGAGCACCTGCTGACGATCATGCGCAAGGATCGCACGTTCGACGACGACGGTGCCCGCCGTCAGCTCCTGGCATTCTTTGATGTCTGGGGACCGAAGGATCCGGCGACGATCGCCGCCCGCCGCCGCCTGTCCTCCATCCTGTTTTCGTAGACCGGGCCGGTTTTCCTACACACGGGCCTGTGTTCGCAGCCAAGGCCAATCCTCAAGGATTGGCCTTGCGTTCTCCGGTAGGTGCCCCACATTATTCCGAGCAGCGAATCTTTGGTCTGAGCCAGTGGTCGTCTGGGAGGTGTCGGACCCATGCATGTGGGAAATGCGAGATATCTGAAGCGTGAGGATCTGCCGGAGACGGTACCTGTCTTTCCTCTTACCGGCGCATTGCTTCTGCCGGGCGGACAGTTGCCGCTCAACATCTTCGAGCCACGTTATCTCGCCATGTTCGACGCAGCGCTTGCCGGCAACCGGCTGATCGGTATCGTACAGCCGTCGCTGCTCGAATCCGGCGAGGCCGTCGAAGGCCCGCGTGCTCCGCTCTCGACGGTCGGCTGTATCGGCCGCATCACATCGTTTGCCGAAACCGGCGACGGCCGGTACATCACCTCGATCAGCGGCATCTGCCGGTTCCGGCTCATCGAAGAGGTGGGCCAGGGTCATCCCTACCGCACATTCAAGATCGCACCGATGATGACGGACCTCTCCACCGAGGACGACGAGGGTACGGTCGACCGCGCCGAATTGCTGCGCGTCTTCCGCGCCTATCTCGACGCCAACAAGCTTGAGGCGGATTGGGAAAGCGTCGAGCGCGCCGGCAACCGCACGCTCGTCAACTCCCTGTCGATGATGTCGCCTTTCGGGCCTGCCGAGAAGCAGGCTCTCCTCGAAGCGCCGGACCTGCGCACACGCGCCGAAACGCTGATCGCCATCACCGAAATCCTGCTGGCGCGCGATTTCGGCGATTCCGACACTGTCCTCCAGTAAGGCTCAAGCGCATGGACGAGAAAGTCAGCAAGGTCGATCCGAAACTGCTCGACCTGCTCGTCTGCCCGCTCTCCAAGAGCCGGCTGTCCCTCAACCGGGAGACCAACGAGCTCATCTCCCAGAAGGCGCAGCTAGCCTATCCGATCCGCGACGGTATCCCGATCATGCTGATTTCCGAAGCCCGCAAGATCGAGGACTGAGGGGCTGACGGGCGTTTAAATCGCCTCGCCCGTCAACAGCTTCGGGCCGTCTTCGCTGCTCTTTCCGGCCGCCTGGTCGATGAAGAAGGTCTTCAGCTTCGGGAGCTTTTCGACGATGCCGAGGCCGAAGTCGCGGGCGATGCGGATCGGGGTGATGTCGTTGGAGAACAGCCGGTTCAGCACGTCGGTGGTCACCCCCATGCGGAATGTATCGAAACGCCGCCAGGACTGGTAGCGCTCCAGCACGTTGAGTGCGCCGATGTCGAGGCCGAGGCGGTCGGCTTCGACCACCGTCTCGGCGAGTGCCGCGACGTCCTTGAAGCCGAGATTGAGGCCCTGGCCGGAAATCGGGTGGATGCCGTGCGCCGCATCGCCGGCAAGGGCGACGCGCGGGGCCACGAAGGCGCGCGCGAGCGTCAGTCCGAGCGGGAAGGCACGTTTGCCGCCGACCACCGTCAGTTCGCCGAGCTTGTGGCCGAAACGGCGCTGAAGTTCTTCCTCGAATACCAGATCGTCCGCGGCGACCAGCCGGTTGGCCTCCGCTGTCCGCTCGGTCCAGACGAGCGAGGACCGGTTGTTGGTGAGCGGCAGGATGGCAAACGGACCGGACGGCAGGAAATGTTCTTCCGCCACGCCTTCATGCGGCCTCTCGTGGGCAACCGTCGCGACGATGCCCGACTGGCCGTAATCCCAAGTGACGGTCTTGATGCCGGCCATGTCGCGCAGTTTGGAGCGCACGCCGTCGCAGGCGACCAGAAGGCGGGTCTCGACGGCCGAGCCGTCGGAGAGCGACACGGTGCAACGGGTGCTGCCGGACTGGAAGCCGGTGGCGGAAAGTCCGTGACGGATGGCGATCCCGAGGCGTTCGGCGGCGCCGCGCAGTGCCCGCACCATGGCGACGTTCGCCACCATGTGGGCGAACGGCCTGCCTTCCTCGATTTCGCCGTCGAAGGTGAGGAAGACCGGCCGCACAGGATCGGACGTGCGGCTGTCGGTGACGACCATCCGGTTGATCGGCTGGGCATCGACGGCAATCTCGTTCCAGACGCCGATGACGTCGAGCATGCGGGTAGCGGCGGCGATGATGGCGGAAGCCCGCTCGTCCTTTTCCCAGACGCCGGCAGGAGCCGCCTCGATCACCTCGACCTGCAGATGCGGCGCCGCCTGCTTGACCGCGACAGCGGCGGCGAGACCCACATAACCGCCTCCAACAACCAGCATGTCCAGCATTTGCCTAAACTCCCGTGAGACTTGAGAATATCATGTGGTGGATATAGATCATCCGACAGCCGCTTCCTATCGCCGGAGTTCGTCATAATGTCGCGCCAGACCGAATCCCCCTCCGCCATGGAACAGCTCATCGCCACGCTCGACCTCGAGAAGCTCGAGGAGAACATCTATCGCGGCACCAGTCCCGATGTCGGCTGGCAGCGGGTATTCGGCGGCCAGGTGATCGCCCAGGCCCTGATGGCCGCCCAGCGGACCGTCGAGGCCGATCGTTTCGTGCATTCGCTGCATGCCTATTTCATGCGCCCCGGCGATCCTTCCGTTCCGATCCTCTATCAGGTGGAGCGTATCCGCGACGGGTCAAGCTTCACCACCCGCCGGGCGGTGGCGGTGCAGCACGGCAAGGCGATCTTTGCCATGTCCGCATCTTTCCAGGTGGAGGAGGGCGGTTATGAGCACCAGATCGACATGCCTTCGGTGACGCAGCCGGAGGATCTGATGGGGGAGAAGGAGTTCAAGGAACTCTTCCTCAAGAAGGCGCCAGAGAACGTGCGTCGCTACTGGAGCCGTGAGCGGCCGATCGAGGTGCGCCCCACCTCGCTCGTGCACTATCTGACCAGGGAAAAGCTCGAACCGCGACAGGACATCTGGGTCCGGACCGTCGGCGAGGTGCCGTCCGACCGCCACTATCAGGCAGCCGTGCTCGCATATCTCTCCGACATGACGCTGCTCGATGCGTCGCTCTATCCGCACGGCACGTCGATCTTCGATCCGACGCTTCAGGCGGCGAGCCTCGACCACGCCATGTGGTTTCACAGGCCCGCCACATTCGACGACTGGCTCCTCTACACGCAGGACAGCCCGAGCGCTTCCGGCGCCCGCGGAATGACCCGCGGCAGCATTTACACCCGTTCTGGCACACTGATCGCCTCGGTCGCCCAAGAAGGACTGATTCGGAAAAAGGCAAATGATTAATAGTTGTGCAATTTTTCAATTTTGCCCAAGTTTTGGGCGTATTTGCGCCATCCAAATGCCCGTTTTTTGAGACCTGCGATGTGAACCTTTACATTTCAATAACTTATAGGCGTCATCGAAACTGGCACGCCCCTTGAATGTATCTCGTCAGTCGTTGTCATTATCTTGACCTCGATGAGGAGAGTCGGCCTTGGCCGAGGACAAACAAAGGATGGGAAAGCCAGATGAAAATCGTGATGGCCATTATCAAGCCGTTCAAGCTGGATGAGGTGCGCGAAGCCCTCACGGCTGTCGGTATCCAGGGCCTGACCGTGACCGAAGTCAAAGGTTACGGGCGCCAAAAGGGACACACCGAAATCTACCGCGGTACCGAATATGCCGTAAGTTTTCTGCCAAAGCTGAAGATCGAAATCGCAGTCCCCTCCGACCTCGTCGAAAAGGCCGTGGATGCGATCGCTTCGGCCGCCAAGACTGGCCAGATCGGCGATGGCAAGATCTTCGTCTATTCGATCGAGCAGGCCGTGCGCATCCGTACCGGCGAAACCAACACAGAAGCGCTTTAAGCACGGCTTGACAGGGGAGTTTTTTAGCTATGCAATTTAATAGGATTTCCACTCTGGGACGTCTGAGTGCCGCTGCCGCGGCGCTTCTCGCGCCCGCCGTCGCTTTTGCGCAGACGGCTGCCGCACCGGCCGCGGAAGCTGCAGCCGCAGCTCCGGCCATGACGGTCGACAAGGGCGATACGACCTGGATGCTGATTTCTTCCATCCTTGTCCTTCTGATGATCGTGCCTGGTCTGGCACTGTTCTACGGCGGTCTCGTTCGCGCCAAGAACATGCTCTCGGTTCTCATGCAGGTCATGATGATCGCCGCCGTGGCGATGATTGTCTGGGTCACCTACGGTTATTCGCTCACCTTCACTGACGGCGGCTCGATCAACAGCTTCATCGGCGGCTTCTCCAAGATGTTCCTTGCAGGCGTCGATACGACGACGATGTCGGAAAGCTTCACCAAGGGTGCGGCCATTCCGGAACTCGCCTTCGTTTGCTTCCAGATGACCTTCGCAGCTATCACTCCTGCGCTGATCATCGGTGCGTTTGCCGAACGTATCAAGTTCTCGGCAGTCATCCTGTTCACCATCCTGTGGCTCACCTTCGTCTACTTCCCGATGGCCCATATGGTCTGGTTCTGGGGCGGCCCGAGCGCCTATTCCGGCCCGACCGGCCTGATCTTCGGCTTCGGCGCGATCGACTTCGCAGGCGGCACCGTCGTCCACATCAACGCTGGTATCGCAGGTCTCGTCGGCGCCATCATGGTCGGCAAGCGCACCGGCTTCGGCAAGGACATGATGGCTCCGCACTCGATGACGCTGACCATGGTCGGTGCAGCACTTCTGTGGGTTGGTTGGTTCGGCTTCAATGCCGGTTCGAACCTCGAAGCCAATGCCTACGCAGCCCTTGCAATGATGAACACCTTCGTTGCGACCGCTGCCGCTATCGTTGGCTGGGCCCTCGTTGAAACCTTCGCTCGCGGCAAGGCTTCCATGCTGGGTGCTGCTTCGGGTGCTGTTGCCGGCCTCGTCGTGATCACCCCGGCTGCCGGTTTCGTCGGCCCGATGGGCGCTATCATCATGGGTCTGATCGTCTCGCCGGTCTGCTACTTCTTCGTCTCGACCGTCAAGAACAAGTTCGGTTACGACGATACGGCTGACGTCTTCGGCGTACACGGCGTCGGTGGCATCATCGGTGCGATCCTCACCGGTGTGTTCGTCAATCCGGCTCTCGGTGGCGCAGGCATCGTCGACTATTCGACGGCTGATTTCGCTGCCAGCTATGCCGGCACGGCAACCCAGGTCTGGGCTCAGTTCAAGGGCGTGATCGTCACTGTCCTGTGGTCCGGCATCGGTTCCGCGATCCTCTACAAGATCGTCGATCTGATTGTTGGCCTGCGCGTCACCGTCGAAGCCGAACGCGAAGGTCTCGACCTCGCGACCCACGGCGAAGCCGCTTATCACTCCTGATCAACGATTCACGGCGGCGGGCAACCGCCGCCGCGGCACATTGCACCGCAGCTTCCGCATGAGCTGCATTGGCCCGGGTTTCGACCCGGGCTTTTTTATTCATGTTTTCAGCCTTCGCCCGGCCTGTTGTGGTTAAAGGGACATTAACCACCGTCGCGCTATTCTCCGCTGGAATTGCGTGAATCAGCTCTCAGCTTGCCGATTCGCGCCTGGAGTTGCGTTCAAGGACGGCGGGCAGACACGATGGGCAGAAGCAGTTCAGCGGCTATGGCAAACCGGTCCACCCGCCTGGTGCTCACCGCCTTCGTGTGGCGCCAGGCGCTGGCGCTCGCCGGTTTCGGGATATTCTTTGCTTTGGCGCTGGCGGTCGCTGCATTGGCGACCTGGAACGTCGCCGACCCGAGCTTCTCCTACGCGACCGATAACGCGCCGACCAATATTCTCGGCTTTCCGGGTGCGGCCTTCGCCGACCTGATGATGCAGTTCCTCGGGCTTGCAAGTCTCGTCGCCCTGCTGCCGGTACTCGCCTTCGCCCTGGCTCTGATCGCCGGGCGCAAATACGACCGCGTTCCGGCGCGCCTTGCGGCCTGGGGCGGCGGCACACTACTCGCCTCGGCAACATTGGGCTGCTTTCCCGCACCGCTCACCTGGCCGATCCCGAACGGCATCGGCGGCGTCATCGGCGACATGATCCTGCGCTTCCCGGCGTTGTTCGTCGGCGCCTATCCGACGGGTACCGTGGCTATGGTGCTCGGCTGCCTGTTCATCATTCCCTGCGCCTGGCTGATGCTGTTTGCCTCCGGCCTTGTCGGTGAAGCCTTCGAGGAGGATGCCGAGGACGACGACCAGCCGGTCGCGGCCGCCAAGACCCGTTCCAAGCGTGAAGAGGTCGAGGAAGAGGACGACGAGGACCGGTTTGCCGGTTTCCTGGCGTTCGGCGCCATCGCTCACTACTGGTATATCGCCCAGGCCAGATTGCGACGCCTTGCCGGCATCAAGCCGCGCAGCCGGATGGATTTCGACCAGCCCTACGATTTCAACGAGGATGAATTCGGGACGCTGAACGAGCCGGTCCGCGCGAGAGCGGCATCCGTGGCCCCCGGCCGTCGCATGGAGCCCTCGCTCGATGGTCCCGCCGAGCGGGCTACCTCGCCGCGTCGGGTGGTGGCGGCTCCACCGATTTCCCGCCATGACGAAGACGACGACTACGATCCGCCCTTCGACCTGGACGACATGCCGCCGCGTCCGGCCGGCATCCTGGCCGATGACGACGAGGACGACGACGCGCCGTTCGTCGCCTCCCGCGCACCGCAGACCGTCAACGGCGTTCGCGTCCAGCAGCGTGTCGCGCCCTCGGCCGCGCCGCCGAAGCCGAGCGCCCGCGTTGCCCGCGAAGCCCAGGGCTCGTTCATCGCGCCCGACGGGTTCCAGTTGCCCTCCGTCCATCTGCTGAACGAACCGAAGGCCGTCGCCCGCGACGCTTCGCTGTCGGCGGATGCGCTGGAGCAGAATGCCCGGTTGCTCGAAGGCGTTCTTGAGGACTTCGGGGTCAAGGGCGAGATCATCCATGTCCGCCCCGGCCCGGTCGTCACGCTTTACGAACTCGAGCCCGCGCCGGGCATCAAGTCGTCGCGCGTCATCGGCCTTGCGGACGATATTGCCCGTTCGATGAGTGCGATCGCTGCCCGCGTCGCCGTCGTCCCCGGCCGCAATGCGATCGGCATCGAGCTGCCGAACCGCACCCGCGAGACGGTCTATCTGCGCGAAATGATCGGCTCCAAGGATTTCGAGGGCAGCAAGGCGAAGCTCGCCCTGGCGCTCGGCAAGACGATCGGCGGCGAGCCCGTCGTGGCCGACCTCGCCAAGATGCCGCACCTGCTCGTCGCCGGCACCACCGGTTCGGGCAAATCCGTCGCCATCAACACCATGATCTTGTCGCTTCTCTACCGTTACACGCCGGAGAAGTGCCGCCTGATCATGATCGACCCGAAAATGCTCGAACTCTCCGTCTATGACGGCATCCCGCACCTGCTGTCGCCTGTGGTCACCGACCCGAAAAAGGCCGTTGTCGCGCTCAAGTGGACCGTCCGCGAGATGGAAGAGCGCTACAAGAAGATGTCGAAGATCGGCGTGCGCAATATCGACGGCTTCAACAGCCGCGTCGAGCAGGCGCTGGAAAAGGGCGAGGTGCTGACCCGCACCGTGCAGACCGGTTTCGACCGCCATACGGGCGAAGCCATGTACGAGACAGAAGAATTCGATCTCCAGCCGATCCCCTATATCGTCGTGATCATCGACGAAATGGCCGACCTGATGATGGTCGCCGGCAAGGATATCGAAGGCGCCGTACAGCGCCTGGCGCAGATGGCGCGTGCCGCCGGCATCCATGTGATCATGGCGACCCAGCGCCCGTCCGTCGACGTCATCACCGGCACGATCAAGGCCAATTTCCCGACCCGCATCTCCTTCCAGGTCACCTCGAAGATCGACAGCCGCACCATTCTCGGCGAGCAGGGCGCCGAACAGCTGCTCGGCATGGGTGACATGCTCTACATGGCCGGCGGCGGCCGCATCCAGCGCGTCCACGGGCCTTTCGTCTCCGATACCGAGGTCGAAGACATCGTCGCCTACTTGAAAACTCAAGGGCACCCCCAATATCTCGATGCGATCACGGCCGATGACGACGAGGACGGTGACGGTTCCGGCCCGGCCGGCATGTCCAACCTCGCGGAGTCGGACGACCCTTACGATCAGGCGGTGGCGATCGTGCTGCGGGACGGCAAGGCGTCCACGTCCTATGTCCAGCGCCGTCTCGGCATCGGCTACAACCGTGCCGCTTCGCTCATCGAGCGGATGGAGCAGGAGGGGCTGATCGGGCCGGCCAACCACGCCGGCAAACGCGAAATCCTGGTGCCGACCGAGGGCGACATCCTCGAACGGTAAGGCTTTCGTGATCGCCACGGGCCGGCCATCAAGCCGCCGCCTTTGGTGCGGAGGAGTAACGAAAGGAGACCAGAATGAAGAACGAAAAGACCATCCTTTCAAACGTCAATTCCAGCGCGCTCGGCCGCCGGCAATTTTCGCTGGGGCTTGCGGGCCTGGCCGCGGCCGCCTTTGCGCCCAACCTCGGTTTCGCCCAGAGCGCCGGCAGCGCGGCAGCCCAGAAGATCGCGGACCATTTTTCCTCGGTCAAAACCATGATGGGCGAATTCGTGCAGTTCGGGCCGCGCGGCGAGCAGACCGGCGGCAAATTTTTTATCGAGCGTCCCGGCAAGCTGCGCTTCAATTTCGAGGATCCGTCGCCGATCCGCGTCATCGCGGACGGCAATAACGTCGTCATCGGCAATATGAAGCTCAAGACCTGGGATATCTATCCGCTCTCCAAGACGCCGCTCAGCCTGCTGCTCGCGAGCCGCATCGACCTCGGCAACCAGATGGTCCGCAACGTCAAGGAAGAGTCCGATCTCACCACGATCGTGCTGGGCAACAAGACCGTGTTCGGCGATTCGACCATCACCATGATGTTCGATTCCAAGACCTACGATCTGCGCCAGTGGACGATCACCGATGCCCAGAACAAGGATACGTCGGTGATGATCTACAACGTCCAGAACGGGGTCAAACTCGACGATAAGGTCTTCATCATTCCCTATGAGGACGTCCGCAAGGGCTGACCGCGGCAGGACCTGAAATCAATGAAGGGCTGCGCTTGATTGCGCGGCCCTTTTCGCTTCTCAGGGGCCACAAAATTTCCTAAAGCTCGCGGCAGAGCCCCGAGGGATATCATGACATTTTCGATCACGACCTGGAATATCAACTCCGTGCGGCTGCGCATGCCGATCGTTCAGCAGTTCCTCGTCCGTCACAAGCCGGACATCCTCTGCCTGCAGGAAATCAAGTGCCAGGAGCCGGAGTTTCCGCTGCAGCCGCTGAAGGATCTCGGTTACCAGCACATCATCATCCACGGCCAGAAGGGCTATCACGGCGTCGCCATCGCTTCGAAAGTGCCGCTCCTCGAAGACCATCGCCAGAACTACTGCAATGTCGGCGATGCGCGGCACATCTCGGCGCTCTTCGAGCGCGGCTCGCGGCGGATCCGCCTGCATAATTTCTACGTGCCCGCCGGCGGCGACGAGCCGGATCGGACGATCAATCCGAAATTCGGCCACAAGCTGGATTTCATCGAGGAGATGAAGGCGCTGAAGGCCGACGCCATGCCCGGTATTTCCTCGATCCTCGTCGGCGACCTCAATATCGCGCCGCTGGAGCACGACGTCTGGTCGCACAAGCAGCTCCTGAAGATCGTCAGCCACACGCCTGTCGAGACCGAGGGCATGAAGGAGATCATCGCCAAGGGCGGCTGGCTCGACCTGATGCGCCAGCACACGCCGGAGCCGGAGAAGATCTACACGTGGTGGAGCTACCGCGCCAAGGACTGGGAAGCAGCGAACAAGGGCCGCCGGCTCGACCATATCTGGTCCTCGCCCGACCTCGGCCCGTTCCTCGATCACATCGACGTGCTGAAGGAGGCCCGAGGCTGGAACCAGCCTTCGGACCATGTGCCGGTGACGGCGGTGTTCAAGTTCTGACGTCGTGCCCGGCCTGTGGATCCTCGGGTCAAGCCCGAGGATGACGAAAACAAAGGATGTGCCTTACCGTCAAATCCGCCTGAGGAGCATCAAGGTCGTCATCCTCGGGCTTGACCCGAGGATCCAGACACGAGGCTGGACGATCAAGGGCAAAGCTCTTCCGCTTCTCAGGCAAACCGGTCCTGCATTGCCGCCGCCGCCTTGGCAAGGCCGGCGATATTGTCGCGGATGCGGTTCTCGATTACCCGGCCGACCTGCGGATATTCCTCCAGCAGGCGGTGGAACAGCGAGCGGCTGATCTTCAGGGCTTCGGAATCCTCGATCGCGATTGCGGTGAACTTGCGCTCCACCATGGTCACGAGCGCCAGCTCTGACAGCAGAGTACCGGGGCCGACCGTCGCTTCCACCTTCATCTCGCCGCTGCGGTCCGCCATCAGCAGTTCGAAACGGCCCCTGGCGACGATGAAGGCCGATTCCGCCGGGGATTTCTCCCGGAACAGCTGCTGGCCGGTCGTCACCTGCCGACGCTCGGCACCGAAGGCGACGAGGCGCAGCTGGTCGTCGTTCATGTCCCGGAACAGCGGAACCTGCGAAAGCAGGCGGATATCTTCGGTCAGCGACATCAGGGCCCTTTACGGTACGATCTTGTAGCCGCCGTTTTCAGTGACCAGGATTTCGGCGCTCGACGGATCGCGCTCGATCTTCTGGCGAAGACGGTAGACATGGGTTTCCAGCGTATGCGTAGTCACGCCGGAATTATAGCCCCAGACTTCCTCCAGGAGGACATCGCGGGTCACTACCTTCTGGCCGGCGCGATAGAGGTAGCGAATGATCGCCGCTTCCTTTTCGGTCAGGCGAATCTTCTTGCCGTCCTCGGTGGTCAGCAGCTTCTGACTCGGCTTGAAGAGATAGGGGCCGACCGTGAAGGTGGCGTCCTCGCTCTGCTCGTACTGGCGAAGCTGGGCACGAATGCGGGCAAGCAGCACGGCGAAGCGGAAGGGTTTCGTCACATAGTCGTTGGCGCCGGCTTCGAGGCCGAGAATGGTGTCGGAATCGGTGTCGTGGCCGGTCAGCATGATGATCGGCGCCTTGAAGCCGTTCTTGCGTAGCAGCTTCACCGCCTCGCGGCCGTCCATGTCCGGCAGGCCGACATCCATGATCAGCAGGTCGATCTGGGCATTCTTGGCGGTCTGCAGCGCCTTGGCCGCATTCGCCTCCTGGAGGATTGCGAACTCGTCATAGAACGACAACTGCTCGACAAGCGTCTCGCGCAGATCGTCGTCGTCGTCCACCAGGAGTATCGTGCGCGCTGCCATGCGTTCTTGCCTTTCGTCTCGCCGTTGCGTCCAGACTGCTGTTGCAGCCAATCGAAGCGCATTTAGGGCTCCTCGACCTAAATCCCTACAGCATCGACCCAAAAATCGGAATCGATTTTCGGAAAGTACGATGTTTCGATTCAATATGCGCAGCGCTTTAGTGTGCTATGAATTCAAACGAAATCATATTCAAAGCAAAACCTTGTGAGAGAAATGCAGCGTTTTCGCGAGGGAAATCACAAAAACACTGCCGTCGTCACCGTTCGCACCGCGCCGCGTGACCGGGGCCGTGCGATCGTCTCCTTCGGCGGCATCACCGTGCCGGCGGCACTCGGGCGGTCCGGCACCTCTCCCTTCAAGCGGGAAGGGGACGGCGCAACGCCGATCGCGCCGATGCGCCTCCTCAACGGCTATGTCCGTGGGGACCGCGTGACGCTGCCCCCGACGCCGCTTTCGATGACGCGCATCGGTAAAGACCTGCTGTGGTGCGACCAGCCGGAGCACCCGTCGTATAATCGCCCGGTGAGGGCACCGTTCCGGCCAAGCCATGAGGAGATGATGCGGGCCGACGGGCTCTACGACATCTGCCTCGTGCTCGACTGGAACGTCACCTCGCGAGCCCGCAACCGCGGCTCGGCGATCTTCTTCCACCTGATCAAACCCGGCTACCAGCCGACCGCCGGCTGCATCGCCGTCAGTCTCCCCGACATGAAACGGCTGATCCGCTTCATGCGCAAAGGGACGGTGGTGAGGGTGCTGGGATAAGATAGCGGCCTGCCCCCTCACCAACAAAATCTAAGACTTAGCTGCGCTAAGATCTTGATTTTGTAACCTCTCCCGCAAGGGGAGAGGTAGGCTGCGGCAGCGCGGCTGCTCTATCTCTCCCCTTGCGGGAGAGAAAGCGATTTCAACATCTTAGCTTCAGCTAAGTGTTAGAAATCGCAAGTGAGGGGACCGTTTGCCCGAAACGAAAATGCCCGGCGCGGAGGCCGGGCATCTCGAAGTCAAATTCTTAAAAAGCCTACTTCCACTCGCGGATATCGACGAAGTGACCGGCGACCGCGGCTGCGGCGGCCATGGCCGGCGAGACGAGATGGGTGCGGCCCTTGTACCCCTGGCGGCCTTCGAAATTGCGGTTCGAGGTGGAGGCACAGCGCTCGCCCGGCTTCAGGCGGTCGTCGTTCATCGCCAGGCACATCGAGCAGCCCGGTTCGCGCCATTCGAAACCAGCATCCTTGAAGATCTTGTCGAGCCCCTCGGCTTCCGCCTGTTCCTTGACGATGCCGGAGCCCGGGACGACCATGGCGGACACGGTCGAGGCGACGGTGCGGCCTTCGACGACCTTGGCTGCGGCGCGCAGGTCTTCGATGCGGCCGTTGGTGCAGGAGCCGATGAAGACGCGGTCGATGGCGATATCGGTGATCTTGGTGCCCGGCTTCAGGCCCATGTAATCCAGCGCACGCCATTTCGAGGTGCGCTTGGTTTCGTCCGGGATATCGTCCGGGTTCGGAACGGAACCCTCGACCGAGATGACGTCTTCCGGCGAAGAGCCCCAGGAGACGATCGGCGGCAGGTTGGCGGCGTCGAGCACGACGACCTTGTCGAAATGCGCGCCTTCGTCCGTCTGCAGGGTCTTCCAGTAGTCGAGCGCCATGTCCCAGGCCTTGCCCTTCGGGGCGCGCGGCTTGTCCTTGATATACTCGAAGGTCTTTTCGTCCGGCGCGATCAGGCCGGCGCGGGCGCCGCCTTCGATCGTCATGTTGCAGACCGTCATGCGGCCTTCCATGGAGAGCGCGCGGACCGCCTCACCGGCGAACTCGATGACGTGGCCGGTGCCGCCGGCGGTGCCGATCTCGCCGATGATGGCAAGGATGATGTCCTTGGCGGTGACGCCCGGCGGCAGTTGGCCGTCGACGCGCACCAGCATGTTCTTCGCCTTCTTCTGCACCAGCGTCTGGGTGGCGAGCACGTGCTCGACTTCAGACGTGCCAATGCCGTGCGCCAGCGCGCCGAAGGCGCCGTGCGTCGACGTGTGGCTGTCGCCGCAGACGATGGTCATGCCCGGCAGGGTAAAGCCCTGTTCCGGGCCGACGATGTGGACGATGCCCTGGCGGACGTCCTTTTCCGAATAATATTCGACGCCGAAGTCGCGGGCGTTCTGGGCAAGCGCTTCCACCTGGATGCGGCTTTCCTCGTTCTTGATGCCTTCGTGGCGGTCGGCCGTGGTCGGGACGTTATGGTCCACGACGGCGAGCGTCTTTTCCGGTGCACGGACCTTGCGGCCGGCAATGCGCAGGCCCTCGAAAGCCTGCGGCGACGTCACCTCGTGAACGAGGTGACGGTCGATGTAGAGAAGACAGGTGTGGTTCTCATCCTCGGAAACGACGTGGTCGTCCCAGATCTTGTCGTAAAGGGTGCGGGGTGCGCTCATGGCTGCTGTCCGTAAAGCTGACTGAAACAGGAAATGGGTGTCCGGCAGCTTAGGGCTGCCGCAAGCTGAGGCAATCAGCTAAGTCGGTCGCAAAGCGCCCCGGATACCCGCGCGAAAAACCGTGCCGGCAGACGTTTGTGGTCCTGCAGCACGACGATATGGTTCGCGAGGCATCCGAATTTCGATCCCATGGCCGCTGCAATAGCAGTTTCCGAAGAAATCGGCAATCGAATTGCTTCGCAGAAAATCTGTCGCATCTCTGTCATAAAGCTTTCGCGGAAACGTGGTTGATCTGAGTTTCCATAAAGGAGGAATGCCCACCATGTCCGAACCCATGCAAGACCAGCTCAGCCGCATCAAGGAAGAGATCGCCGACAGCTTCGATGAAGAGCTCGAAATGCAGATGGAAGAGGACCGGCTCGACGAGCTGGTCGCCGAGGGCATGTCTGAGCCCGCCGAGGCGACGATCGACCGCCGAATCTATTTCCGCGAGCTTTTCCGCCTCCAGCACGAACTCGTCCGCCTGCAGGACTGGGTGCAGTACAAGAAGCTGAAGATGGTCGTGCTGTTCGAAGGTCGCGACTCGGCCGGCAAGGGCGGCGCCATCAAGCGCGTCACCCAGCGCCTCAACCCGCGTGTCGCCCGCGTCGTCGCGCTGCCCGCGCCGACCGAGCGCGAACAGAACCAGTGGTATTTCCAGCGCTACGTCCCGCACCTGCCGACCGCCGGCGAAATGGTGATGTTCGACCGCTCCTGGTACAACCGCGCCGGCGTCGAGCGGGTGATGGGCTTCTGCACCAAGGAGGAGCTGGAAGAGTTCTTCCGCTCGGTGCCGGAATTCGAACGCATGCTGGTCCGCTCGGGCATCATCCTCGTCAAATACTGGTTCTCGATTACCGACGAGGAGCAGGAATTCCGCTTCAAGATGCGCATCCACGATCCGCTGAAGCAGTGGAAGCTGTCGCCGATGGATCTCGAAAGCCGCGTCCACTGGGAAGAATATACCAAAGCGAAGGAAGAGATGCTCCAGCGCACCCACATTCCGGAAGCGCCGTGGTGGGTGGTGCAGGCCGTCGACAAGAAGAAGGCGCGGCTCAACATGATCTCCCACCTTCTCGCCCAGGTGCCTTACGAGACCGTGCCGAAGGAGCAGATCGACCTGCCGGGCCGCGTCCGGAACGACGACTACATCCGCCATCCGGTGCCGGCGGACATGTACGTTCCGGAAGTGTACTGAATAAACTGCGCTCTGCCGTCGTTGACGCTGCGGGGCGCTCGGCAGGGACTGAAACGGCGAGGCGGCCTTCGGGCCGCCTTTTGCGTTAGCGCTCCGTCCTACTCCGCAAACGTCCTTCGATGCCGCGCAGGGCCAGCGACAGGCCAATCGTCAGCAGCAGGTAGATATAGGTGACGATCGAATAGGTCTCGAAGAAGCGGAAGGAGCCGGCCGCATAGACCTTGGCCATCTGGGTGATGTCGGCGACGCCGAGGACCGAGACGAGCGATGAATCCTTCACCATCGAGACGAAGTCGTTGGAAAGCGGCGGCAGGATCACCCGCATCGCCTGGGGGAAGACGATCAGCCGGAAACGCTGCCAGCGGGTCAAGCCCAGCGCCTTTGCCGCCTCGATCTGGCCGATATCGACGGCCTGGAACCCGGCACGAAAGATTTCGGCGATGAAGGCTGCATAACCGATCGTCAGTGCGATGATCGCCCGCCAGAGCAGCGAGACGTCGCGCACCAGAAGCGCCTGGGCCCAGCCGCCCTCGATCAGCGGCGCCAGCGCCCAATTGTAGAGCGTCACGAAGGCCGGTGCGCCGACGAAGGCAATGTAGAAGAGCAGCACGAGGATCGGGATGCCGCGGACGAGCTCGATATAGAATCGCGCCGCCTGCCTCAGCACGACATTGCCGGAAAGCCCAGCAAGCGCGATGCCGAGCCCGAGCAGCGTCGCCAGGAGAAAGGCGGCGAGCGTCACGCCGACCGTGATGCCGATGCCCTTGGCGACGACATTGAAGACCTGGGAATAGAGGTCGTTGAGGGCGATGACCGCCGCCAGGCCGAGGCAAAGTATCGCGAAGGCGACCAGCCACCAGGGGAAATCCTGCGGCTGGGACGTTCTGCGACGCAAAGGCGCCATGCCTCTACTGGCCCATCGTGTAATCGAGGAACCACTTCTTGTTCAGCGTATCGAGCGTGCCGTCGGCTTTCAGCGCGGCGATTGCGGCGTTGACCGGCGCAACGAGATCCGAACCCTTCTTGAAGATGAAGCCGAAATCCTCGGTGCCGAGCGGCTGGCCGATCAGCTTCAAGGAACCGCCGGAAGCCTTGACGTACCCGTCACCGGCGGTGCTGTCCGTCAGCACCAGGTCGACGTCTCCCGCCTTCAACGCCTGCACTGTCGCGCCGAAGGTCTCGAACAGCTTGATCCGCGGGTTCTGCTCGTTGCCGTCGAGGATCTCGTAGACCGCCGTGTAGAACGGGCTCGTCCCGGGCTGTGCGCCGATAAGTCCGGTCCCTAGGGCGCCAAAACTCTTGGCGTCGGTGAAACGCTTCTCGTCGCCGCGCACCAGCATCAACTGCTGCGAGCGCATATAAGGATCGGAGAAATCGACCTTCTCCTTGCGGTCGTCCTTGATGGTGATGCCGGTCATGCCGATGTCGTATTGCCCGTCGGAAACGGCCTGGATCATCGCGTCCCAGCTGGTGCCCTGGTATTCGAGCTTAAAGTTCAGCCGCCTGGCGATCTCGTTCATCGCATCATATTCCCAGCCAATCGCCTTGCCGCTCTTCGGATCGACGAATTGCAGCGGCGGATAGGCGTTTTCCGTGACCACGACAACCGTCCGGCCCTTCAGGTCCGGCAGTTCGGCGGCGCTGGCGGCGGGTGCAAAGGCAAGGGCGGCAAGGCCGGAGATCAGCATACGGCGTGAGAGCATTGTGGCACTCCTGACAAATGGCTGGCGAATCCCTCTCATGAAAAGCCGGCCGATAGCAAGCGGCCGGCAGCGGGCATCTTTTTCTTGCCGCGCATGAGGGGGTCCCCTACATCCCCTTCACCGAAATACGCTGCTTCCTCTGCGGCAAATGCTTTGGAGTAAATAATTTGGTTCAGGAAAAAGAGCTAATTTCAAAGATCGTTTGGCGGCTTATGCCGTTCCTCGGCGTCCTTTATCTGATTGCCTATATCGACCGTCAGAACGTCAGCTATGCCAAGCTGGAAATGGTCGGCGCGCTCGGCATGAGCGAATATGCCTATGGTCTCGGCGCCTCGCTTTTTTTCATCGGCTATTTTCTGTTCGAGGTCCCGAGCAACCTCTTCCTCAACCGGTTCGGCGCAAGCCGCTGGTTCGCCCGCATCATGATCACCTGGGGCATTGTAACCGTGGCGCTCGCCTACACGCAGAACGCGACGATGTTCTACATCCTCCGTTTCCTGCTCGGCGTTGCGGAAGCAGGCTTCTTCCCGGGCGTCCTGTACCTGCTGACGCTCTGGTTCCCGAAGGATTATCGCGGCCGCATGGTCGGCCTGTTCATGATCTTCAGCGCGCTGGCCAATGCCGTGGGCGCCCCGATTGGCGGCATGCTGCTCGATCTCAACGGGCTGCTTGGCCATGCGGGATGGCAATGGGTCTTCCTGGCGACCGGCATTCCGGCGGTGCTCGCCGGGATCGTCACTTTCTTTTATCTCGACGACACGCCGGAAAAGGCGAAATTCCTGACGGAGGATGAAAAGCGCTGGCTGCACGATCGGCTGGCGCGTGAGAATTCCGGAATGGAGGAGCATGCAGACAACGGATTCAAGGCGCTCGTCAATCCGCGAGTGCTTCTGATGGCGCTCTGCTATATCGGCTTTCCGCTCGCTGCCTACGGCCTCAGCTACTGGCTGCCGACCATCGTCAGGGGGTTCGGCGTCTCGAACACGACGAACGGCTTCATCAACATCATTCCGTGGGTAATCGTCGCGCTCGCGCTATGGGTGGTGCCGGCCGCCGCAGACCGGGCCGAGAGCAAAACTCCCTATATTGTCGGTCCCGCCTTCGTCGGCGCGATATGCCTGGCGCTTTCGGCGCTCGTCACCTCGCCGACCTTGCAATTCACTTTCCTTTGCGTCGCCGCGGCCGGCATTTTCGCTGGCCAGCCGGTCTTCTGGAGCCTTCCCTCACGCTTCCTCAGGGGGGCGGGCGCAGCGGCCGGCATCGCGGCGATCAATTCGGTCGGCAATCTCGGCGGCTTCGTCGCACAGAACGTCGTCCCCTGGATCCGGGATTCGACCGGCAACGATATCCTGCCGATGGTCTTCCTGGCCGTCTGCCTTGCCGTCGCCGGTGTGCTCGTCATCATCGTCGGCCGAATGTTGGCGGCGAGACAGGCGATCTCCGTCTGACCGGACGTTGCCGCCATTGGTTCCCTCTGCGGAACCAATGGCGGCAAAACTGCCTGCTTCCGCGTCATCGGCGTTTCTCCTATGTCTTTGGGCAAGCCAGATCAAAACGCTTGGGAGAACGTCGATGATACGAGTCTTGAAACCTGCCGCTCTGGGTTTGGTCCTGTTCGGGGCCGCGATGGGCACGCTTGCCACGCCGTCGCTGGCACAGGAGCCGGTGTTGGCCGCCGCGGACAAAGACGCGCTTTTCACCAGCACGGACCCCAAGCTGCATGCAAACAAGCAGGTTGCCTACGGTATCGTCCGCGACCTGCTGGAAGCCAATCAGTGGGACAAGGCCGACCAGTATCTCACTGAACGTTACATCCAGCACAACCCGAATGCCGCGTCAGGACGCGAGGGCGTGGTGCGCTATTTCATCGACGTCCTGAAGCGGAAGCCGAGCCCCACTCCGACCAAGATAAAAACGCCGGTCGTCTTTGTCACAGCGGAGGGCGATCTGGTGACCGTGGGGACGGTGCGCGAAATGAAAGATCCTCTCGATCCTTCGAAGAGCTATACCAGCACCTGGTACGACACATGGCGTATCGTCAATGGCAAGGCGGACGAACACTGGGATTCGGCCGTCAGGAATTAAACCTGTATCGCGCAACGAAAAAAGGCGGCTCGAAGGCCGCCTTTTCCGTATTCGATATGAAAAGCTTATTCGGCAGAAGCTTCAGCGGCCTTGGCGGCTTCGGCTGCTTCAGCAGCTTCCGCTGCGGCCTTTGCTTCAGCGGCTTCCGCTGCTGCCTTTTCGGCGGCGAGAGCCTGGGCTGCTGCAACCTTCTCGGCCTCGATACGTGCCTTCTCTTCGGCAACGGCCTGGCGCTCGGCGTCGTTCAGCTTGCGGGCGCGAACGCCGGTGTCTTCAACGATACGGGCCGACTTGCCGCGACGATCGCGCAGGTAATAGAGCTTGGCGCGACGGACCTTACCGCGGCGAACGATTTCGACGCTCTCGACCATCGGCGAGTAGACCGGGAATACGCGCTCGACGCCTTCGCCGTAGGAGATCTTGCGAACGGTGAAGCTTTCGTTGATGCCGCCGCCGGAACGGGCGATGCAGACGCCTTCATAAGCCTGTACGCGGGTACGGGTACCTTCCGTGACCTTCACGTTGACGCGGACGGTGTCGCCAGCGGAAAATTCCGGAAGCGTGCGCTTGGCTGCAATCTTGGCGGCCTGTTCGGCTTCCAATTCCTGGATGATATTCATCGTCTCAAACCTTTGGTTCTTCTGAAACAGCCAGAGCGCTCGGATATGTCCCTTTGGTCAAAGCCTCGAGGATTTGCCTTTTCGGCAGAGCGAATTCACCATTCTTTGTTGCTGGTCGACGGGATGTTTCCCATTTCCGGCTGGGCCAATACACGAAAGACATGGGTTTGTCATCCCGTTGATTGCGATTTTGTGACGAAAAAGCCCGCTATTGCCGCGTTTCGCCGAAGCCGCTATCTGGTGGCCAGGGATGAGGAAACATCAATGACAATTACAATGATAGCCCTGCTCGCCGCGGCGGGCTTCCTGTCCGGCGCGGTCAACGCGATCGCCGGCGGCGGGACTTTTCTGACCTTCGGGGCGATGACGCTTGCCGGCGTTCCGCCGATCCTGGCCAATGCGACGTCCTCGATCGTACAGTTTCCGGGCTACGTCACGTCGACGATCGCCTATTGGGACGAGATTTCCAGCCGCTGGCGCAGCGCGCTTGTATTGGCGCTCGTTTCGGTCGTCGGTGCCTTCGCCGGCGCTTTCCTGCTGCTGTCGCTCGACAATCCGTCCTTTCGCGCACTCGTGCCCTGGCTGCTGGCGGCCGCGACGGCGGTGTTTGCCGCAGGTCCCTGGCTGAAACCCAAGGCATCGGCGGAGCGCCCGGCCAATTCTCCCGGTTCCGTCATCGGGCAGTTCCTGACGGCGATCTATGGCGGGTTCTTCGGCGCCGGCATGGGCATCATGATGCTCGCCGTGCTCGGCGTCACCACCGGCGGCAGTTATCATCACCTCAATGCGTTGAAAAACATGCTGGCGATCCTGATCGCGGCCGTCGCCATCGTCGTCTTCGTCGGCGGTGGCGTCATTGCCTGGCCGGAGGCGCTGGTGATGATCCCGGCCGGCGCGCTTGGCGGTTATGCCGGCGTGTGGATGGCGCGGCGGGTGCCGCAGGCCGTGTTGCGCTGGTGCGTGGTGGCCGTCGGCGTCGGGTTGACGATCTATTATTTCGTGACGGGATGAGAGGGGGTTACTGTGCCCTACCCGGAAATAAATCCGGGCGCCGCTCCGCCGTCAGCTTCTTTGCTTCTTCCAGCCGCCATTTCTCGATCGCGGCATGATTGCCGGAGGTCAGCACGGCCGGGATCTCGCGGCCTTCGAACACCTGCGGCCTCGTATATTGCGGATGTTCGAGCAGCCCGTTCTCGAAGCTTTCATGGGTGCCGGACAGCGCATTGCCCATGACGCCCGGCAGGATGCGCACGACCGCGTCGAGCAGCGTCAGCGCCGCGGGCTCGCCGCCGGACAGGACGTAGTCGCCGATCGATACTTCCTCGAGATTTCGACCATCGATCACCCGCTGGTCGACGCCTTCGAACCGGCCGCAGACGATCACCACGCCGCTGCCGGCCGCCAGCTCGCGGACCTTTTCCTGGGTCAGCGGTTTTCCGCGCGGGCTCATCAGCAGGCGCGGACGGCTGTCACCTTCGGAGAGGTTGTCGATCGCCTTGGCCAGGATATCCGGCTTCAGCACCATTCCGGCGCCGCCGCCGGCCGGCGTGTCGTCGACGGTGCGGTGCCTGTCCTGCGCAAAATCGCGGATCTGTACCGTATCGAGCGTCCATTGTCCGCGCTCCAGCGCCTTGCCGGCCAGGGACAAGGCCAGATGTCCCGGAAACATTTCCGGGTAGAGCGTCAGGATGGTAGCGCGGAAGGTCATCGTTGCTATTTGCCCTTTTTGGGCAGGCCCGGTGCCGGACCGTCGTCTTCCGGATTTTCGGCAAGGCCGGCGGCCTGCGGATCGATGACGATCTTGCCGCCTTCGAGGTCGATCTCCAGCACTGCCGCCTCGGAGAAGGGGATGAGGGCAGGGCGGCGGCCGGGGCCTTTCAGCTCCAGGAGATCGCCGGCGCCGAAATCATAGACGGCGCTCACCGTGCCGTAACTCTTGCCTTCCTCGTCGACTGCTTCGAGGCCCTCAAGGTCGGCATAATAGAACTCGTCTTCCTCGAGTTCGTCGTCAGGCAGGTTGTCGCGCTCGATGAAAAGTTCGAGGCCGGCCAGCGCCTCGGCCGCGTTGCGGTCGTTTATGCCGCGGAAACGGACGATTGCTATGTTCTTGGCTTCGCGGATTTCGAGGATCTCGAAGATCCGGCCATCCTCGCTGTGGAGGTTGCCGTATTCGCCGAGCGCCGTCGGATCGGCCGTATACGTGCGCACCCGCACCTCGCCTCTCAAGCCTTGGGCGGCGCCGATGGTCGCCATCAGAACGGGGTTTTCGAGCTTGGTCATGCGGGTCGTGATCTCGGTTGCCGTGCGCTCATTTAAGCTTTGCGCGATCAAAAGCAAACAGCAAAACGGGCAGCGCGTTGCCGCGCCACCCGTCGATTGCGAAAGAATTTTCGCGAAGCTTACGCTTCGGCGGCAGCGGCTGCTGCGTCTTCGGCCTTCTGGGCGCGTTCCTTGACGCGTTCCTGGGCCTTCTTGCCCGGCAGTGCCTTTTCCGGGTTGTTCTTGGCAGCGCGCTGGGCAAGGCCGGCTTCTGCGAGGAAGCGCAGAACGCGGTCGGTCGGCTGGGCGCCGTTGTCGATCCAATGCTGGATGCGCTCGGCATTCAGTTCGACGCGCTTGGCATCGTCCTTGGCGAGCATCGGGTTCCAGGAACCGAGCTTTTCGAGGAAGCGGCCATCGCGCGGCGAACGGGCGTCGGCAACGACGACGGTGTAGTACGGACGCTTCTTGGAGCCGCCGCGGGCAAGACGAATTTTCAGGGACATTGCAATTACTCCTAGGTTTTTCTGGGCCGCCGTCGGCGGGCCGGGGTTCTTGTTGTACCCGCCGTCAGGCGGGCTGATTCATGCTGTCTTCGTGCCGACGTGTTCGGCGGCAATGGCTTCATGGTGCCGGATGACTTCCTTGATGACGAAGTTCAGGAACTTCTCGGCGAAATCCGGGTCCAGATGCGCTTCCTTCGCCAGGCGGCGAAGTCGCTCGATCTGGAATTCTTCGCGCGCCGGGTCGGCCGGCGGCAAATCGTACTGGGCTTTGAGGACGCCCACTTCCTTAGTGCAGCGGAAACGCTCCGCCAGCATGTGCACGAGCGCCGCGTCGATGTTGTCGATCGACTGGCGGTAGCTTGAAAGCTTGGCCTTGACCTCAGGGTCAATCATCGGCGTGTCCTCCCTCACTTCTTCTTCGGCAGGCCCGGAAGACCCGGGAAACCGCCGCCGAGGCCGGGCAGCTTGGGCGCGCCAAGTCCCGGCATGCCACCGCCCGGCATGCCCGGCATCGAGCCTGGCTTGAAGCCTGCGGCCTCTGCCTGCTTCTGCAGCGCTTCGAGCTGTTTCGGATCGAGCTTGGAAAGATCGGGCATGCCGCCCATTCCACCCATTCCGCCGCCCATGCCACCAAGGCCCATCTTCGAGGCAAGGCCGCCCATCATCTGCTTCATCATGCCGCCCTTGCCCTTGCCGCCCATCATTTTCATCATGTCGGCCATCTGGCGGTGCATTTTCAGAAGCTTGTTGATTTCGGCCGCATCCGTGCCGGAGCCGGCGGCGATGCGCTTCTTGCGGCTGTGCTTCAGCATGTCGGGATTGGCGCGCTCGGCCCTGGTCATCGACTGGATGATGGCGATATGGCGGGCGAACGTCTTGTCGCTCATGCCGGCGGCCGAAAGCTTGTCCTTCATGCCGCTCATGCCGGGCATCAGTCCCATGATGCCGCCCATGCCGCCGAGCGACTGCATCTGCTTCAGCTGTTCGGCCAGATCGTTGAGGTCGAACTTGCCCTTGGCCATCTTTTCGGCCATGGCGCGCGCCTTGTCGGCGTCGATATTCTCCGCGGCCTTCTCGACCAGCGAAACGATGTCGCCCATGCCGAGAATGCGGTCGGCGATGCGGCGGGGATGGAATTCTTCCATCTCCGTCATCTTTTCACCGGTACCGATCAGCTTGATCGGCTTGCCGGTGACGGCACGCATGGAGAGGGCCGCACCGCCGCGGCCGTCGCCGTCCATGCGGGTCAGCACGAGGCCGGTAATGCCGACGCGCTCGTCGAAATTGCGGGCGAGGTTGACGGCGTCCTGGCCGGTGAGGCTATCGGCGACCAGCAGGATTTCATGCGGGTTGGAGCGCCGCTTAATCTCGGCCATCTCCGCCATCAGCGGCTCGTCGATATGGGTGCGGCCCGCAGTGTCGAGGATGACCACGTCATGGCCGCCGAGCTTGGCGGCCTGCACGGCGCGGGCGGCGATCTCGGTCGGCGACTGGCCGGCGATGATCGGCAGCGTATCGACGCCGGTCTGGACGCCCAGCTGGCGGAGCTGTTCCTGGGCGGCCGGGCGACGCGTGTCGAGCGATGCCATCAGCACCTTCTTGCGCTCGCGATCGGTCAGGCGCTTGGCGATCTTGCCGGTCGTCGTCGTCTTGCCGGAGCCCTGCAGGCCGACCATCATGATCACCACCGGGGCGACCGCATGCAGGTCGATGCCCACCCCTTCGGAGCCGAGCATCTCGATCAGCTCGTCATGGACGATCTTGACGACCATCTGGCCCGGCTTGATCGACTTCAGGACTTCGGCGCCGACGGCCTTTTCGCGCACCTTGTCGGTAAAGGAGCGCACGACTTCCAGCGCCACGTCCGCTTCGAGCAGCGCACGGCGAACCTCGCGCAGAGCGGCGGACACATCCGCTTCGCTCAATGCGCCACGGCCGGTCAGTCCACTCAAGATGGAGCCAAGACGGTCCTGGAGGCTTTCGAACATCGTTTCTTCCTTCTCGCGTTTCGGATGACCGAAACGTCGGGTTCTCATCCGCCAAAAACAAGAGACAAAGCCAAAAAGCACCCGAGGGCGCAACGCGCTGTCGGGTGTTGACCTCCGGGCTCAGTCTATCGGCCCCGGTCGGCGGCTCCAAGTCGTAACTTGTCAGCAGATGGGCGGGCTTAAACAGCAAGCGGGCGGGAAAGTCAAGTCTGCCGGCCGGTGGGCGGTCGGTGCCTCGCCTTGCGGGAATATTCAATTGCTCTATATTGAATATTCAAACCTGTGGATGGTAGCCATGTCCCTCTATATACGCGACGCCAAAGTGAATGAGCTCGCTGATGAAGTCATGCGGCGTCTTGGCACGAAGACCAAGACGGAAGCTGTGCGGGTGGCACTGGAGAACGAGCTGAAGCGGGCTGGGGAGAAGCTGTCGCTGGAGGAGCGTATCCGACCTTTGCAGGATCGTATTGCGGCGCTCGGACCAAAAGATCCGAACTTCGATGAAAAGGCCTTCATGGACGAGATGTGGGAAATCTGATGTTTCTCGATGCGTCCGCAATCGTCGCAATTTTGGGTCGGGAACAGGTAGGGGCGTCCTTGCTCGGCAAAATCAGAGCTGCTGAGGCCCCTGTTTATTATTCCTCGATGGTTGTGTTTGAGGCAGTCATCGCTTTGGCCCGTCAGAGAAAGATCGCTGTATATGGCGAGCATGCACCGACGCCGAAATATCTGATCGAAGAGGTGCAGGCGGTTGTCGCTGATTTCTTCGGACAGATCGGTGCTGTCGAAGTCGCTCTTCCATCTGGTCTTCATGACTCGGCACTGGCCGCTGCAAAGATCTATGGCCGTTTCGTCGGCCATCCCGCAAAATTGAACTTCGGCGATTGCTTCGCTTATGCCGCTGCAAAGACGCTCAAGTCTCCACTACTCTTCGTTGGCGACGATTTCTCCAAAACGGATATCGAAGTCGCGTAAATGTGTTCTTCGCACACGCAACGTCTCTTCCCAGGTGTAAGAGCACGCTGATAGACATCTCCCATGAACCGACGAAAATTCCTGAAATGGTCCGGCATCGGTGCGATCACCGCCCTCGTGGGCGGGTTCGCGGCAAGGGGAGCCATGGCTGCCAACAAGTACTACTCCGGTCCGGCCTCCGATCATTTCGACGGAACGTATTTCTTCAATCCGGGTGGCGAGCAGCCGCGCGGCGGGCTCGACCTGCTGCGCTGGAAGCTCGGGGGCAACAACATCGCCTGGCCGGACAGTTTTCCGAGCCCGTTTGCTCAGGCCGTTCCGGAAACGCGGGTGTCCGGCGACCGGTTGACCGTCACCATGGTCGGGCATGCGGCGATGCTGATCCAGGTGGCCGGCCTGAACATCCTGACCGACCCGGTCTGGGACGATCGCGCCAGCCCAGTGCGTTTCGCCGGCCCGAAACGGGTCAATCCGCCCGGCATCCGCATCGGCGATCTGCCGCCGATCGATATCGTGCTCGTCACCCATAACCACTACGACCATATGGACCTTGAGACCCTCTGGGTGCTGCAGAGCCGCGACAAGCCGCATTTCGTCACGCCGCTCGGCAATGACGCGCTCATCCGCTCACGTGTCGCGGATGCGAAGATCACGGTGATGGATTGGGGCGGTCGCGAGGAGATCGCCGCAGATATCGGTCCTGGCATCGTCCTGCATTGCGAACCCTGCCATCACTGGTCGGCGCGCGGCGTAGGCGACCGGCGCATGGCGCTCTGGGCCGCCTTCGTTTTCGAAACCCCAGCGGGCAAGATCTACCATATCGGCGATACGGGCTTCCACCAGGGCATCAACTACCGCGCCGCGCGGGAAAAGCACGGGGCTTTCCGGCTCGCCAATCTGCCGTTCGGCGCCTACGAGCCGCGCTGGTTCATGCAGGCGCAGCACCAGAACCCGGACGAGGCGGTGGAGGGCATGCTTCTTTGCGATGCGGCTTTCGTGGCGGGCCATCATTGGGGCACGTTCAAGCTGACCGATGAAGGGATCGAACAGCCGCTGGCGGCGCTTCATGCCGCTCTCGATGCACGCCGCGTTTCCCGGGACCGTTTTCGACCCATGCGCCCCGGCGAAGTCTTCGAAGTGCCGACAATTTCCGTATGAGCACGCCGGAACTGTTGCGAAAACGCGACAGATGGCCGGAAGCGGCAAAAATTCCAGTCTCTGCCGCTGCCAATGCCCGGCTGCCCAACATGCTGATTTCACATTAAAACATGAGTGTGCTTATCATCTTATAGGATGTTCTTTGGATCTATTCCAAATCATTGATGTTGCGCCCCTTTTTAGGCGGCGCTAAACGCGGAGCCGTTGGTCGGGCAGGTTCGGCCTTGGGGTTACGGACTTGGACATCAGCCTTATCGAGCAGTTGCAGCAGACCGAGGAGGGGAAGCTGCGGCGGTTCTTTCTTCGGCGCCTGCGCAACAGGGAGGATGCGGCGGACGCGACACAGGAGACCTTTCTGCGGCTGCTGACGGCATCGCCGAAGGAGGATCTGCGCAATCCGCATGCCTACCTTTTCCAGGTCGCCCGGTCCGTCGCCCATGGCATCACCGCCCGGCTGATGCGCGACAGCGCGCTTTTCGACGATGAGTTGGACCAGACGCAGGTGGCTGACGAAGCGCCAAGCCCGGAGCGCGTGGTCGCCGCCCGCCAGCAGCTCGGGCTTCTGATAGAGACGATTTCCTCCCTGCCGCCGAAATGCCGGGTGGTGTTCGTGCTCAGCCGGCTCGAAGGGCTTTCCAACGGAGAGATCGCGACCAAGCTCGGGATCTCCCGAAACATGGTTGAAAAACACATCATCCGTGCACTCATGGCTTGCCGCCAGGCCCGCCTTGCGGCATTGCCTCCCGCCGGGGGGATTGCGCATGACTAATGTTTCAGACAAGGCGCGTGAGGACGCCATTGCGGAGGAGGCGGCAGGCTGGGTCGCGCGGCTCGGCTCCCGCGACGCGACCGATGCCGATCGCCGCCGCTTCGAATTCTGGAAAATGCAGGACCCGGCTCACGCGGCGGCCTTTGAAGAGATGAGCGCTCTCTGGGGCGATCTTGCGGCGGTGCCGAAAACGGTCGTGCCACGCCGACGCCGGATGGTCGGGGGCGGTATTGCCGCCCTGCTTCTGATGGGCTGTCTTGGCATCATCGCCAACGAAACCGGCCTCATCGCCCGGTATCGTTCGGATTTCTACACGCCGGTCGGCGTCATCCAGCGCATCGACCTCGACGACGGGTCGGTGGTGACGCTCAACACCGATAGCGCGATCAAGGTGCGATACGGCCAGACCGAGCGCCGGATCGTGGTCCTGCGCGGCGAAGCCTTTTTCGATGTCATCCCGAACCCGGCACGGCCTTTCGTCGTCAGCGGCGACGAAACCCAGGCGATCGCGCTCGGAACCCATTATGCGGTGCGGGTCGGCGAGCGCGACGAGGTGATGGTCGAGGAGGGACATGTGGCAGTGACCACCGGTTCCCAGCGCGCGGTGCTCGAAACCGGCGGCACCGCGCATCTCGGCGCCGATGGCCGCCTGACAACCGGCTCCGGCGATGTCGCCGATCTGACGAGCTGGCGCAGCGGCAAGCTGGTCTTCTCCGGCCGGCCACTCGGCGAGGTGCTCGGCCAGATCGGCCGTTACCAGCGGGGCCGCATCATGGTGCTCGACGACCAGGCCTCGCAGCTGCGGGTCAGCGGCGTGTTCGCCGCCACCGATCTCGACCAGGCTTTCGCGGCTCTGCAGGAGAGCCTGCCGATCCGCATCATCCGGGTTTCCGACTGGGTGACGCTGGTCCGTTCGCGCTGAAGACATGCTCATCGGGAAAAATTGAGAATTAATTCATCTTTTTTCGAAAACCGACGTCAGGAGTTGGAGCCCCCTTTCACTCATAACCATCAGGGCCGCGATCAGAGCGGCCCCGAAGTTCGAGTGCAGGGGGTTGAAATGAGTTTGAGGGGACCGCTTTTTTCGCGGCATGTCCGGATCGCGCTTGGCTGCGCATCCTGGCTGGGCGGCATGGCTCCGGCCGTCGCACAGCAGCCGACGCAAGGTGTCCAGTCGCAGCAGGTCGCTATTTCCATTCCCGCCGGGCCGCTTGAAAGCGCACTTCTAGCACTTGGCCGCCAGACCGACCTGCGTCTCGTCTATCGCAGCGAAATCACCGCCGGAAAGACCACGGGCGGCGTCACCGGTTCGCTGACGCCGTCTGCCGCCCTGTCGCGGCTGCTCTCCGGCACCGGCGTTTCCTTCCGGTCAAGCGGCGGCAATACGGTGACGCTGGAGGCCGGTACGTCTTCGGTCGCAGCGACCGGCGGCGACCCGGATACGACGCTCAAGCCAATTGTTCTGCGCGACGGTAATAGCGAGGGCGTGGATACGCCTTACGAGACGGCGGGCTCCACCAGCTACATCACCGCCGAGCAGATCGAGCGGTTTCGCGGCTCGACGGCCGGCGACATCTTCAAGAACACCCCCGGCGTCATCTCCGCCAACAACCACAACGGCGGCGCCGTCAACGTCAATATCCGCGGCCTGCAGGGGCAGAACCGCGTGCGCGTCGCCATCGACGGAACCCAGCAGACGACCACGACATGGCGCGGTTATGCCGGCGTCGACGACCGCACCTATATTGACCCGGACCTGATCGGCGGCGTCAGCATCTCGAAGGGCCCGTCCGGAGGTGCCGCAGGCGCCGGCGTCAACGGCGGCGTCGTCGGCATCCGTACGCTCAACGCGAAGGATGTCGTCGAGGACGGCAAGGAATATGGCGGGCGGATCAAGATCGGCGCGCAGGACAATACGACGTCCGATTTCACCATCAATGCGATTGTTGAGCAGACCGACCAGGCCGAGTTCTTTGACTTTACGAACGGCAACGGTTCGGTCGCGTTCGGCACGGTGCAAGACGATTTCGATCTGGTGATCGCCGCAGCGCGCCGTTATCGCGGCAACTACTTCGCTGGCACGAAAGGCCCGACGACCTACCGCTTTAACAATAGTGACCTCAGGCTTTCCCTCACCAAGCCCGGCGAGGAGGTGTGGAACACGTCGAGTGAATCAAGCTCCTTCCTCGCCAAGGGGACGATCCATATCGACGACGACCAGAGCCTCGAACTCGGCTATGTCCATTTCGAGGCCGAATACGGCGAGGCGCTGCCGTCGCTGCTCTTCAGCCAGCCCGAGACATTCCGCCAGGCGCCGCTCTCGAACGTGACCACGGACACGTTCACGAGCCGCTACCGTTACAATCCAGACGATAGGATCGACCTCAAAGTCAATGCCTGGATGAGCATCGTCGACCAGATGGACATGTCGACCGGCCTTGCCTTTTACCTGCCGCAGTACAATCTCACGCCGGCCACCAGACCGCCCGGCGACGATCCGCGCTATGCTATGACCCATACCTATGGCGGCGACATCTCGAATACCAGCAAGTTCGAGACGGACTACGGCAAGGTCGTCGTTAACTACGGCATTTCCTACCTTTTGGAAGACATCGACGCCCGGCGCTACGAAAGTCGCACCTACGCCGATTTGCGCGGCGTGCCGATGAACCCGAGCATCGGCAGCCGCTCGATCGCCAGCGCCTTCACCTCAGGCGAATGGGAGGCGACCGATTGGCTTAAGCTCAACGCCGGCCTGCGCTACGACCATTATTGGCTGAGGGACGACGGCGTAACCCCCGACACCACCGTTCGCAACCGCGACGGCGGCCGCCTCAATCCCTCGATCAGCGTCACGATCGAGCCCATCGACGGGCTTCAGTTCTATGCGCTCTATGCGGAAGGCGTTCGACCGCCAACCATGCGAGAAACTATGGGCAGCGACGGCAACGCCAGGCCCAACCCCTACCTCAAACCTGAAGCCGCCAAGAACTGGGAAATCGGTGTCAACCTAAGTAAAGACGGGCTGGTCACCGAGAGCGATTCCGCTAGGTTGAAGCTCTCCTATTTCAACAACAATTATACGGACTACATCTCCCGCGTTCCTACTGCGGGAATGCCTCCCGCTCCTCCGGGCATGCCGAATTATGTCTTCACCTTCGACAATCTGAGAAAGGCGAAGTTTTCCGGCATCGAAGTCACCGCCTCCTACGACCTGGGCTTTCTCTATGCGGAGGGGTCGCTCACTTACTATACCGATTACATGTTCTGCCGCACCCTTTCGACATGCTCCAACACGACGGAAGAAAACGACTACGCCGCCAACCACATGCCGCCTGAGATCATGAAGCGGCTAACCGTAGGCACGCGGCTCTTCGAGGACAAGCTGACCGCCGGCATCCGCATCACCCAAGCCGGGCCTCGTATGTCGCCGGTCACCCAGGGTGCGCGCATGTACACCGGCATGTGGGTCCCCTATACGACCGTCGACGCCTTCGCGACCTACAAGATCACGGAAAACTTGACATTCGACCTCCAGGCCGAAAACTTGACCGATCGTTTCTACATTGATGCCCTGGATGGCTGGAACCCTGCGCCGGGACGGACGATCCGGGCAACGCTGTCCGCTAAATTCTAAAATATTCGAAACGGAAAACATAATGCAGATCGAACTCGAAACACCCGCCGCACCGACCCGGATCCAGCGTCTGAAGGCTCTCACCGATGCCACCCATGAGCGCCTCGACACGCGCATCATGGCGGCCGATCCCTTCGCCAACCGCGAGCGTTACGCGCTGTTCCTCGCCGTGCAGCATCATTTCCATGCGGATGTCGATCCGCTCTATCTCGATCCGCGGCTCAACCGCATCGTCCCCGATCTTCCGAGCCGGGTCCGGCTCGAAGCGCTGCGCCAGGATATCGCCGACGTGACCGGAAATGCGCCGGCCGTCCTCACCGCCGGCACGGGCGGGCTCGGCATCCCGGCCGCACTCGGATGGCTGTACGTCGCCGAAGGCTCGAACCTCGGCGCCGCCTTCCTCCTGAAGCAGGCGGCAAGGCTCGGCCTGTCGGAAGAATTCGGCGCCCGCCACCTCGCCGGCCACCCCGCCGGCCGCGGCCTGCACTGGCGCACTTTCGTTGCTGCTTTCAACGGGTTCGAGATGTCCGAGGCGGAGGAAACGGACATGGCCGAAGGCGCCAAGTCGGCATTTCGGCGGGTGCATGCGCTGGTGGATGAATTTTTCGTCTGATGGGGGATGCGTGGATCCTCGGGTCAAGCCCGAGGATGACGGCGTTGGGCGTTTTCAAGGGGGTGGTAAACTCGGGGTAAGGTCTGGGGTCAGTTCAATTTAGGGCATATCCCTCACTCAACGACGAACGTCTGTCCGCGCCGACGATTGTTTTTGGGCACCCTTCGTCCTCTCCGTCGTCATCCTCGGGCTTGACCCGAGGATCCAGGGGCGGCGTGTTCCGGCGCGCATGGCCGGTTCCCTCTCCCTGCCTGCCGACCACCGCGGCACAGAGGCATACCACCCACTGGTAATTCCCTGCCTTTTCCGCCATATACAGCCCAATAGGCGGGCATTCGGCCCGGAATGGATTGGGCGTCATGACGGAACTGGTGGAATTCGCGCGGATGAACGGGCTTGGCAACAAGATCCTGGTCGTCGACATGCGCGGACGCACCGACAAGGTGACGCCGCAGGCTGCTATCGCGCTCAATGCCGATGCGGCCACCCAGTTCGACCAGATCATGGCCATCCACGATCCGAAGGCTGAAGGCACCGATGCCTGGATCGACATCCTCAATTCCGACGGCACGATGGCGCAGGCCTGCGGCAACGGCACGCGTTGCGTGGTGCAGGCGCTGAGCGCCGAGACAGGCCGCAAGACCTTTACCTTCCAGACCGTCGCCGGCATCCTCAATGCCGTCGAGCATGAGGACGGCACGATTTCGGTCGACATGGGCAAGCCGGTCTTCGAGTGGGACCGCATACCGCTTGCCGAGGAGTTTTTCGATACGAGCCGCATCGAACTGCAGATCGGCCCGATCGACGCGCCGATTCTGCATTCGCCGTCTGCCATGTCGATGGGCAATCCGCATGCGATCTTCTGGGTCGACCGCGATCCGATGAGTTTTGACCTCGAACGGTTCGGGCCGCTGCTCGAAAACCATCCGATGTTTCCGGAAAAGGCCAATATCACGCTGGCGCAGGTCACCTCCAAGTCGTCGCTGCGCACCCGCACCTGGGAACGTGGCGCCGGCCTGACGCTCGCCTGCGGTTCGGCCGCCTGCGCTGCCGCCGTTTCCGCCGCCCGCACCGGGCGCACCGGGCGCACGGTGACGATCGACGTCGCCTCCAGCCCGATCCGCCAGCCGCTTACCATCGAATGGCGCGGGGACGACCATGTCGTCATGACCGGGCCCGCCGAATGGGAATGGTCCGGCAGGGTCGATCCGACGATCGGAACCTTTACCCGTGACACAGTGCAGGACGCAGAAGGCCCGGAGGCTCGGGTCAATTGAGCGGGGTCGAGGTCATCACCTTCGGCTGTCGGCTCAATACCTATGAATCGGAAGTGATGCGGGCGGAGGCCGAAAAGGCCGGGCTCAACAACGCGATCCTCGTCAATACCTGCGCCGTGACCGGCGAGGCCGTGCGCCAGGCCCGCCAGGCGATCCGCCGGGCCAGGCGGGAAAATCCGCATGCACGCATCATCGTCACCGGCTGCGCCGCCCAGACCGAAAAAGAGACCTTTGCCGGCATGGCGGAAGTCGATGCCGTGCTCGGCAACGAGGAGAAGCTGACAAGCGCCTCTTATCGGGCGCTGCCGGATTTCGGCGTTTCGGCGGAAGAGAAACTCCGCGTCAATGACATCATGAGCGTGCGCGCCACCGCGCCGCAGATGGTCCGGCATATCGACGGCCACGTGCGCGCCTTCATCCAGGTGCAGAACGGCTGCGACCATCGCTGCACCTTCTGCATCATTCCCTATGGCCGCGGCAATTCCCGCTCGGTGCCGATGGGCGCCGTGGTCGACCAGGCCCGGCGGCTGACGGAAAGCGGTTATCGCGAGATCGTGCTGACCGGCGTCGATGCTACCAGCTATGGCGCCGATCTCCCCGGCCAGCCGTCGCTCGGATATCTGGCCAAGACGCTGCTTCGCCAGGTGCCGGAAATCCTGCGCCTGCGCCTGTCCTCGATCGACAGCATCGAGGCGGACAAGCATCTCTGGGACCTGATCGCCGACGAGCCGCGTTTCATGCCGCATCTGCACCTGTCGCTGCAGCATGGCGACGACATGATCCTGAAGCGGATGAAGCGCCGCCACTCGCGCGCCGAGGCGCTCGCCTTCACTGAGCAGGCCCGGCGCCTGCGCCCGGAGATCGCCTTCGGGGCGGATATGATCGCCGGTTTCCCGACCGAGACGGAAGACATGTTCGAGAACGCCGCGACGCTGGCGGAGGAGGCCGACATCTCGTTCCTGCACGTCTTTCCCTACAGCCCGCGTCCGGGCACGCCGGCTGCGCGGATGCCGCAGGTGGACCGGGCGGTCGTCAAGGACCGGGCGGCACGGCTGCGGGCGCGGGGCGACGTGCTGCATCGTGCCCATCTCGATCGCATGGTCGGCACCGAGCAGGCGATCATCGTCGAGAACAACGGCATGGCGCATACGGAAAACTTTTCGCTGGTGGCCGTGCCTCGCCTTGTTCCCCGCGAACTCAAGCGCGTTATGATTACCGGCCATAACGGCAAACATCTGGAAATGCAGGTCGCGTCCGCCCTTGTCCCGTCTCGGGCGGCGTAACCGGAACAGGTTCTCATGGCATTGAGCTTCATCAAACGCGTCTTCACCTTCGGCAAGCCCGCCGAGGAACCGGCACCCGATGCCGTAAGGCCGGAGGACGTCGCCGCCATCCAGGCGGAACTGGAGCCGAAGTCGCGCGACGAAGACCTGCCGGTCTCGCCCGTCGATCCGGTCGCACCGGCGGAGATCGAGACGGCCGGCGGGCCTGTCGCGGATGTGGCGGCGGAGAATGTCGAGCTGGCCGAGCCGGAGGCTGCCGAAGAGGATGAGCCGGCGCTGCTTTCGGGTGTCGAAGCCGCATCCGAGATCGGGATGGTGCCGTTGTCGCTATTGCAGGCGGAAGCAGAAGCAGAAGAAGAGGGCGTTGCAGCCGCGGAAGCGCCCCCCTCTGTCCTGCCGGATATCTCCCCCTCAAGGGGGGAGATTACGGATGAGCCGTCGGCTCAGGCATCCGATATCGGCGATATGGACTCTGGTCCGGCCGCCACGGGTTCCGGATTCACTTTGGAGCGGAAAGTCCCCCAAGAGTCGATCTCCCCCCTTGAGGGGGAGATGTCCGGCAGGACAGAGGGGGGTACCGTTCCGGGTGAAACGCTCCGCCCAGAAC